>PEYW01000038.1 GCA_002774225.1 candidate division WWE3 bacterium CG08_land_8_20_14_0_20_43_13
TTATGTGCCTTGCTACACCGGTTAAATTAATAAAAATAAATGATGATCGGGGAACGGTGGAGAATAATGGGCAAAGTTACTCGGTTAAATTAGACTTGATCGACAATCCTTGTGTAGGGGATTGGTTGTTGTGCCATGCTGATTTGGCGGTTAATCGTTTGAGTGAGCCAGAAGCCCAAGCAGTCTTGGCGCTAGTGGGGGATAGCTGTGACTGTGGTCATCACGGGCAAAATATGGCCAAATCCGCATAATAACCTGCATTTTCTGTCTTCTTCCCTACCCTAGGCTGTTTACATACCTATGTATCCATACATGAGCACACCTTTGATCTAGTTAGGTAAATATAGGCAGAATATCTTTTTAAAATAGGGAATTTTCCCTACCCAATGCTTATTTATTATCCTCTAGTGTGTGGTTCGGCCGCTCTCTTCGTAAAGTTGTGTATGAGAGGATAAACCAGCAAACCCAAGACCAGATCTGCCTGCGGCAGACCAGGTCTTGATGCCTCTTCCGTGTCATTCTGAATTCGCCAACTGTAGACATCGCAGTTTAAAAGTATGTAGTTTGTCATTCCGAATTCATTTCGGAATCTTACTGGGTATTAGATCCTGAAACAAGTTCAGGATGACAAAATTCCATAGGTTTAAATGTTGTTCTCTATGGCGGAGAAGAATCCCATTCCCTCGTTATCCCGAAGAAGATCCTTCGTCCCGCCAAAGGTGGGACAAGCTATGCCTCAGGATGACGAATGGTTCCCTTGTCATTCTGAACCTGCCAAAGGCGGGTGAAGAATCTCCTTCAAATGAGATCCTTCGTCCCGCCAAGGGCCCTCCAGAGGCGGGTAAACGGGTAAACGGACAGGCGCAGGATGACGGGTGGCAGACTAAGGCACGGCTTTTGCAAAGGCTGGCCTTAATATCTGCTTCTCGTCACTTACGCTCTTTGGGATGACGAATTACACCCAAGGATGACGGAGGATTCGTTATACTTGGTTTATCTATGTCTTTAGCCGGATCGCTGATGTGCGCCCGCTACGCTTTTATGCCTAACAAGCTAAAATACTGCGGGCCCGACGAAAATAAAACATTGTTTGAATATGTAACCAACCGCCAGCCGGATGCGGGCTTGGCGGAAATGTTGGCAGAATTCAAAGGAGCTTGGCCTAACCTAACCTTTATTGCTCATGCCAACGGTATTGCTGATCCGCTTGATCATAAAGTGGTGGAGGCTTACTGGTTGGGTAATTCCCTGCTGAATAATATATCCGCTAAACAATACGCGGACTACACCGCCGAGCAATTCAAAAAACAACTCTCCCCTAGCGCAAAAGAGCCGCTTATGAAAAGATTGGGCGCTGGCGGCCGCCCCCACCATAATTTTTATGTTTACTACTTGTTTGGTTTGCGCGGGGGAAAATCTCGTTTGATTACGGCTGGTTTGCCAACTATTAATCAGTGCCGCATTAGTTGGGGAAAAGTGCGTCAAGTAATAAATGACCAGACTTTGTTGGTAGATAGCGAACAGATTGCTTGGAATGATTATTTGGGTGAGCCTTGTTTAATACCAATCACAAGAGAAGTTACATGCTCTTGGGAAGGTAAATCATTTGTCCCCCCGATTCAAATTGGTACCTATGTATCCATACACTGGGATTGGGTGTGCGATGTATTAGACACATATCAGCTCAAAAATCTTAGCCGTTACGACCATAAATTCCTAGGGCTCTCTTGACCCCCCAGTCTTTATGGGATATACTTTATTAATTAGTTTAGTATGGGACTGGATTTTTTAGGGGCGGAAAAGGAGGCTTGGAAATGGCTAAGGCCGTTATCCGAATTGGGTGGGGTGTCAACACTGGTAACACAAAGATTCAGAGGGAGCTTATTGATCGCTGGGTAAAGAACCGTTTTCCTCAGGCGGTGTCTTGGCAAGATACTTCTGGTTCTATCCGATATTCTGAGGCAGCCTCGGACGGTAGCTTCTTTCGATTGGGAGTGATATTTATTGATACCGGTCGCAATTTGATACAGGTTATTGGTGTGCCTGGTCTGATCCGGGTTATTCTCGACTACGGCGAGGAAGTCAGGTACAACTGGCTGACTCAATCGTTCATTTAGTTGATTTCGAGCCAGAGGCAGTGATTCCGCAAAGCATCACTCCTCTGGCTTTCTTACTGCCCTAATATTACACTAACTATATGTACCAATACGCTTATCTGATTGGAGGCTTGATGTTCCTTTTAATCTGGCTGTCAATCTATATGATTCGCCGTGATCTAAGGAAGCAGATGCTGTTTGTTAGCTTGTTTGTGGCGGCCGCGTCGGTGATTGCGCAATGCCTGATGTGGACGATTGATTGGTGGCGCCCGGAGACCATCACGGGAACCAGAATTGGGATCGAGGATTTTATTCTTGGTTTTTCCCAGGGTGGTTTAGGGGCAGTTTTATATGAACTGGCCTTCAAGCATCGGCTTCGTTCTTTAAAGAAAACCTCCGTCGTGTTCCGGTTTTTATCCCAGCGGCGCTGGCTCTTGCTATCCCCGTTGATACTAGGCTTCCTTATTTTATTCGGTGGGTTTTACTGGTTAGGATGGCACTCGTACCCGGCGACGATCGCCGCTTTCGTGGCCGGTATCTTTGTAATTTTACTGCTCCGACAAGACCTTTTTTGGAACTCTATTTTTAGCGGCGCGGCTTTAGTGTTAGTCAGCCTTCCTTTTTATTTTATTCTTGAATTTTTATCTACGGGGATAATTCAAAAGTTCTGGCTTATGGAAAACCTTTCCGGTGTTATGTTTTTTAAGATTCCAGTTGAGGATTTAGTGTTTTACTTTTTTGCCGGCGCTTTCTTAGCCCCTCTTTATGAATTCCTATTTCGCCAACGGTTAGTTAAAATTCCAGCTGATTAGTGTACCTCCTATTAACACCACATTCATCCCATTAAAGATCAAGATCAGCCACCTGCTTACTAGATGAAATATCATCTATAGAAGTCACACTTTTCCCATACATTGTTCTTTTCCTCCCGCGGCGGACTTGTCTGAATGGTGGACATGGAAGTCCCCACCAACGGGTGGGTACGGTACCCCACGCGGTTGCGTGATTCAAGCACCCTTTATGTCCCAGCGCCATTTCCTTCTCCGGCGGACGAAGGATCCCGTTCGAATATTCGTCATCCTGGGGGTCAAGTCCTGTCGTCATCCTGAGTCCCGCCTTTGGCGGGACGAAGGATCTCATCCGAAGAAGATTCTTCTCCCGCCTCTGGCGGGATCAGAATGACGACCGTCATCCTGCCTGCCCGTTTCGTTTACCCGTTTACCCGCCTCTGGAGGGCCTCTGGCGGGTCAGGAGAGGCGGGGGTCTGCGCCACCCCGCCATTCAGAATAAATGGTGCGGTGTAGGCGTGTCATATTAATAGATGTATGTGAGTATGGGTTATTCCTCGATCAGCGGGACAAAACGGACGGGGAGAAGCCGTTGCGTTGTTAACTTTCCTTCTCTCTTGATTCCTTTGATAATTTCTTGCGCTATTGGCCCCCCGATCGGTATGATCAGCCTTCCCCCTTCCGCTAGTTGATCAATCAATAGTTGAGGAATATTCTGTCCCGCGGCTGTGACGATGACCGCGTCGTAAGGTGCCTTGGCTGGGTATCCTTTGGACCCGTCGCCAGTCATCGCGGTGACATTGGTGTACCCCAATTTGGTGAGTATTCTTTCTGCTCTTTGTGATAATTCCGGAATGCGCTCGATAGTAACCACTTCTTTGGCTAGTTCGGCCAGCAAGGCGGCTTGGTACCCCGAGCCAGTACCGACTTCCAAAATCGTGTCATTCTCCTTTAATTCTAACTGTTCTGTCATCCAAGCTACCAAGGAAGGTTGGGAGATGGTTTGGCTGCAGCCGATGGGAAGAGGCACATCCATGTAAGCGTAATCTTTTTGATCAGAAGGGATAAATTCTTTACGGTCGACTTTCTCAATAGCTATCTCTACCCGATGATCAGTCAGTTGAGATTTAATGTATTCATTAAGTTTTTGGCGAGCGGTTTCCATAATCTACCCATCTAATTTTGCTTCGGGACAAATTTGGCTGTAAGCGCACCACTGGCAATGAAATCCCGGCGACGGCGGCCACTGGCTTGCTCCCATTTCCTTAATTACTTGGCTTACGGAATCTCTGGTTTTTTCCAGTTGTTTGTCTGATCTGGTAGAAACCGCTTTGTAGCCGTGTTCAAGAAAATATAGGCACACTTGATCGGCTTTGATCTTAAAATCTTCCAAAGCGGCCAGCGTATAGATGCTTAATTGCTCACTGTTTTTTGCTTCTTTGTCTAATTCTTCTTTAGCGGCCCCTTCCTTGCCCGTTTTGTAGTCTACCAATTCTGTCTTGCCTTCCCGATTAGTTCCAATCCGGTCAATAAAGCCGTTAAGTTTTACTGGGCCAAAGTGGAGAGTAAACCTTTTCTCCAGATGAATGGGGGTAAAAAGTCGTTCTTGGTGATTTTGATAGTAATCAAGGAGTAGTTGTCTGCCTTTTTCTTTAGCTAAATCTTGGTGTTTGGAATCTTGATACCCGCCAGGCAACCACTGTTTTTGATATATATTTAACAGTTCCTCAAAAGACGGGTCTTGACCAAAAAAAGGCCGCTGGTGAAAATCTTTTAAAGTGCGATGCAGGGATTGGCCAAAATTCAAAGCGCTGCTAGGAAGAGTGGGTATTTTTAAAATGTAATTGTACTTATACTGCCGCGGGCAAGTTTTAAAAATCTCAATTTGGGAGTACGAAACACTAATGAGTTTGTTACTGGTTGCCGGCAGCTGGTCGTTGGAAACTGGCAAATGGTAACTGGTTACTGGCGGTTGGTTTATAGACGGGGTGATTTTATTGGCAAACATCTCCTCAAGAAAAGGTGATGGTTTTGTTTCTCTTTTTCCCCCGTAGTTTTTGGCATAGGTAAGAAGCAGTTTTTCCCGCGCTCTCGTGCAGGCCACATAAAAAAGGCGCCGTTCCTCTTCCACCAAGGTTTGCTGTTCACTCTCTCGGTGGGCA
>PEYW01000018.1 GCA_002774225.1 candidate division WWE3 bacterium CG08_land_8_20_14_0_20_43_13
TTGATCAATTAATCGAAAGCGGCGGCGCTTATTACTGTTTTTGTTCTCAAGAGCGCTTGGACCAAGTTCGCCAAGAACAGCAAGCGGCTCATCAGGCATCTCACTACGACCGTTTCTGTAGAAATTTGTCTTTGTTGGAGGCAAAAAAAAGAGTTCACAACGGCGATTCATATGTAGTGAGATTAAAAGTTCCTCTTGAACAGGAGATAGTTGTAAAAGATCTAATCAGAGGATCCATATCCTTTCAGAGCGATAAAATTGATGATCAAATCTTACTCAAGTCTGATGGTTTTCCTACTTATCATTTGGCGGTAGTGGTGGATGACCACTTGATGAAAATAACCCACGCGGTTAGAGGGGAAGAGTGGCTTCCTTCTGCTCCCAAACATATATTGTTATACCAATACTTTAATTGGCCGGAGCCGTTTTTTGTTCACCTTCCTATTTTGCGCGGCACTGACCGTTCTAAAATTTCAAAGAGAGACGGCTACACTAGTATTGAGTGGTATCGCCAACAAGGATTTTTGCCCCAAGCGCTGGTCAATTTTTTAGCTTCTATTGTTTGGACGCATCCCCAGGAAAAAGATATATTTAGTTTTGAGGAGCTCACTAAATTGTTTCGTTGGGAAGACATAAACATTGCGGCGCCGATTTTTGATTTACGGAAACTGGAATGGATGAATGGCGAGTATCTTCGTTGTTTGAGCCATGATGAGTTTGGGGATATTATCGTGGAATGGCTTCTAAATGAGGGGGCGGATTTATGTTCGGCGGCTTCAAAAGAAGCCAAAGACAATCCAGCCAGATTAATTAAAGTTGCCTTGCTTTTTCAGGAAAGGCTAAAGAAACTGGCTGAATTCGAGGAGCTAACCTCCTATTTTTTTAAGGAAAATACCGGTGTGTCAGATGAAACACTTTTATCTCTTTTGGACAAGCGCGGTGTTAACAGAGACACCTCGCTTTCCCAGCTACAACAGAGCGGCGCGGCTTTGGAGTCGTTAGATCACTGGTCTTTAGAAGCTATCGAGAGAATTCTCGAAAATCTAAAAGATACTAATGATTGGCAAGCAAAAAATTATTTTATGGTTTTGCGAATAGCGGTCACCACTAGGGAAGTAAGCCCGCCTTTGTTTGAAACGATCGCTTGCCTGGATAGAAATTTGGTTATGAAGCGGCTCTATCATTGCCAAAATATTTTGCAATCGGGCTAATTTAGTGATTTTACGAGGCAGTATTTTGTGATAAGATATTGGTAATTATGGTGGTATATTTTTTATGTTCTCCTTCGGCTGATCCTAAATTTACTAAAGATTTTAAGAAAATTTTTGATGTTTTGAGCTCTCTTGATTACAAGGTGATAAGCGGCCATTTTTCCTTATCAAAGTCGGCTCAAGCAGATTCGGTGGGTAAAAAGGGGAAGGACCCATACGACAAATTGCTGGGAAGAATCCGCCAAGCAGATTTGGTAATCGCGGAAGTGTCTGGTTCTGGTATGAGCTTGGGTTATGAACTGGGTCTTGCCTCGGATATGAATATTCCTATTTTAGTTCTTTACCAAGAGGGAACAGTTGATCTCGGCCTTTTGGCAGAAATTGATAACCCAAGGTTTGTTGTTTGCTCTTATTCGCCCTCAAATATTAGGGATATTGTTACTCTAGAATTGGAAAGTTTGGTCCAGGAGCGGGATATTCGCTTCAACTTCTTTATTTCTTCTCAATTGGCCGATTATCTTGACTGGCTATCCCAAAAAGAGCGCACACCCAGAGCGGTATTTCTTAGAAAAATGTTAGAAAAAAAGATGCAGTTTGATGAGGATTACCAAAAGATTTTGAAGAGGTCGGAGAGTTTGTAGGCTATCCTATTCCCTTATTTTCAATTACGGATTACACTAAATATATGCGGATTGGCACTCAACCATACAAGGGGGCGCGGGATTTTTACCCCCAGGATATGGCAATTCAAAATTACATGTTCAGTACTTGGGCCAAGGTGGCAAGATCTTATGGCTATCAACAATACAGCTTTCCCTTTTTGGAGCCAACCGAACTTTATGAAGCTAAATCCGGTGACGACTTGGGTAACAAGGAACTTTACTCATTTATTGATAAAGGTGATACCCGAGTGTCAATTCGCCCGGAAAAGACGCCTTCGCTCGCGCGCCTTGTCGCCGGCTGTTATAACCAATTAACTTGGCCAGTTCGCTGGTTTAGCATTGAGCAGGTTTGGCGCTATGAACGCCCGCAACGAGGACGCCGCCGTGAATTCTATCAATTTGATGTGGATATCTTCGGCGCCAACCCAGGAGAATCCCGGCTAGCCGATGGGGAAATAATCCAACTAACAGTAGAAACAATGCGCCAATTCGGCGCCTCTCCTTCGCAATTCAATATTCTTATCAACGACCGTCGTGTAACGGAATTCTTTCTAGCAGAGGCAGGTATTGCTAAAGATAGAATGTCTCCGGTGATGAGGGTTATTGATAAAAAGGCCAAAGCTTCCAACGAGGCGTTTGTTGAAATGTTGGCGGAGCTAGATTTATCCAAAGACCAAGTCATGGCGGTTATAGAATACACAAAGCTAACTTTGGGTGAATTAGCTAAATTTAAAGATGAATCACCAGCCGTTTCTGGCCTTTTATCTTTGATGGATTACCTCAAGGAGGATGAGAATACCGGCCCTTATTGTCAATTTTCCCCGCTTGTTATTCGGGGTATTGATTATTATACTGGAGCAGTTTTTGAAGGTTACGATGTTGGGTCAAAAGAAAACCCTCGGGCCTTGTTCGGCGGCGGCCGTTACGATAATTTGCTGGATATTTTTGGCAAGCCCAAATTGCCGGCGGTAGGAGTAGCCGTAGGCGATGTTACTTTGCGGGACTTTCTGGAAACCTATCAACTGCTTTCTAAAGATATAAGGGTGGGAGTTGATGTATTTATTGCCTTAATGGATGAGCAATATCGTGGCTACGCCCTGCAAGTTGGGACGCTCCTTCGTGATGTCGGCTATTCGGTGATTATTTCGCTAAACTGCGATAAATTGGATAAACAGTTTAAGCTGGCGGACCGTCAACAAGCCAGGTGGGTGCTGGTAATTGGAGAACAAGAAGTAAAAGCTAATCAGGTGGCAGTTAAAAGATTGTCTACCGGTGAGCAATCCCGTGTTGCCAGGGAGGCGGTTCCTGAATTTTTATCTAAATAGACATCGCAGTTTAAAAGTATGTAGTTTGTCATTCCGAATTCATTTCGGAATCTTACTGGGTATTAGATCCTGAAACAAGTTCAGGATGACAAAATTCCATAGGTTTAAATGTCGTTCTCTAAAGCTGTCTAAAAAAACAAAAGGAGGAATGTCTTGGAAGAGTATATCGCCCCGCTGGATAGAATTTTGCTTGCTCTTTATTACACTTCCGACGAGAGTGGTTTGGATCTTGACCAGATTAAGCATTTGGCTGGTCTTAGTAAGAGAGAGGATATTGCCATTGCTTTATCATTTGAGATAAAGCAGCTTCCTGAAGATATATCGCTTGACCAGTGTTTGCTTGATTGGTTAAAAACACTGCTTCAAGACGGTTATCTGTCTTATATACAGAATGACCAAGGCAAAAGAGTCTATTTTTTGTCTTACTATGGAGGGATGCTCGTCACTTTTTTACAGTACAAATTTAAAGAACCGCTACTTTTTTTCTCGAATAACGGCCGGTTTCCCTGGGTTAGCGCGTCCTAAATTCAAGTTTGATAAGGATAAATATCAAGTTAGGTTTAAAGTGGAAAGATGTTTCGCGTGGTTAGAGAATTTCTGGAGGATTAAGATTAGGAGAGAATATCGTCTGGCTATGTTTAAAGCCTTTGTTTACTTAGCGGCGATTATCATTTTAATCCGAAATTGAATTTTGAAATAGGTTTAAGGCCCTGTTGCATTCGCATTCAGGGCTTTTTTTGTGCGGCGCTTTTTCCTTTTTTTCACCGGCGGGCTCGCGTTAAAAACCCTTTGTTGCGCCCAAACTATTAAGCTGGCACTGGCGGCTCCGAATAGGGGAGCCCAAATTGCTTGGGTAAGACTAATCGAAGTACAGCGAAATAGGGCGCACAGGCAGATTGCCAGCACTCCGGAAAGGGCACCCAGAAGAGCAGCGACATTAAGGCTGTCTTTTTTGTCATGGTAGTGCCGGTGAAGGATTACGCCGATTAGAATTAAGCAAATCAGAACTTGCGCGATCGTAAATGGCAAAAACTGGTTTTTTAGCAATTGTTCCAAAGTAACCATTGTTCTGCTTTCCAATCGGTCAATAATAAGCCAGTGAGCGAGGTTATCAATTAAGGTGGCAATGGCGAAGGCGCCTAGCCAGAAAAAGGCAGGGTTAAACATAAATGCTACTATTTATTATACGCAATCTTGAACCATTTCTTTGGGGAAATCATATTTTTCCATTTCTGCGCAATTTATCCGTCCGTTACCGTCAAAAACCAATACCCATTCGTTGTTTTCTTTAGCGGCTAGAAAAATCTCACTTTCCGAATTTTCTCCATCCCTTTTATCAACTGCTGCCGCGCCTCGTATGTGATTTAAATCTTCTTGCTGGATTCCCAAGGAAATTGTGTTAAGGGAAATCGCATATTTTTTTGCGAACAGTTTTCTAATTTCTTCGTAGGTTTTACCTTTTGTGGTTAGTTCCGCGCTATTTAGTTCAGCACATTCAAGGCTGGTACACGACATATCCGGATAATCTACCGGTTTTTTTTCACCAATTCGGCTGGGACTGGCTATTACGCAATAGAGCCCCTCTTTCTTCCAGCCGGAAGATTCTTCAGTTTGTTTGTTCACAGCCACAAAGCCCCTTATGGCAAAAGCTTCTCGCAACAAAGTTTTTGGTGTTTTTTGATCTTCTTCAGCCATGACTGTTTCAATCGGTTGGCACGATTCAATAGCTTTACCTTGGATAGCAAAGGCTATGTTATTTGATAGCTGCCAATCAAGATTTTCGTCTTTAATCGTGGAAAATTCCAACTCTGTTTCGTAAGCGACTTCGGTTAAAAGAAAGGAAAGGTAGTCAGGGTTTTTGAGCGTTTCATTTTTTGGCGCAACTAGTACAGCAGGAGCATTAACTCTTGATGGATTAAGTTGGCGATAGGTGACAGTTATCGCAACGGCAAGAAAAATTACGGCACAGACAATAATCAACACACTTTTCTTTTTCATAAAAAAACTTCCATTCCCTTTAAATCATTATTATCTAATGCTTCAAAGATGGGTTTATAGGTTTCCTTCTGTCTTTTCCTACTTTCCTCGAAATGCAATCTCGTACCTGATCCGCCGGGTCCGAATTTTATGCACCTTCGCAGAATACCACGGGCTTGCCCGTGGATGAATGCGATA
>PEYW01000039.1:0-18648 GCA_002774225.1 candidate division WWE3 bacterium CG08_land_8_20_14_0_20_43_13
GTTGCCAATCATTTTCCAACGCGGATAGTTTACCCAAGAAATGGAATTCAAGGCGCCAAAAGGCGCAGATAAAATCCGCGTGTCAGTCTTATTTTCGTTAGAAATGCTGGCTAAATCATAGTAAGCATTAGGAATTTTGGTCAGCATAGCGTAGTCCGCGCTAAGATAATTTTTCCCCTTAGGAAAGGTTACGCTATAGTTAGTTTGGATACCGCCGGTGAAATAAGGCCGAACGGTCAGTAAAGAAAGAAATAAGAGTGAGGCAACAAGGATACGGTTTTTCCTTTGAGAGATATTCGCGGAAAAAACATAGACTGGTATTAGTAGAGAAAATGGCAGGAAAACAGCTGTTTTTTCATAACTGCGCAGGACAGCTAACAAGGGAAGCCTAAAAATCTGGACGGTAAAAAAGGAAAGAGGGGGACTGGTTTTTTTTACTAGTATGGCAAAAATAATAAACATGAGCGCAAACAACAAACGCCATTGACGCTCTCGGCGATCAGTGTAGTTCTTTTTAAGCAAAGAGAAGATAAACAAAGAAATAACAATAAAAGTTAACAAAGAAAAAATCACCGCCTCATACTTAAATGGGTAGTGAGTACCATAATCGGGAAGATTAAGAAGGATAGATAAAACATTGCTGGAATGGGAGCGCAGCCAACTAGATAAATCAAAAATTCCCCCACCAGAAGCGGTAATCGCTAAGCCCATCTTTAAGAAAGAAAGGGTTGGTAATAGCCAATAACCAACTACTCCAAGTGCCCCCAACCCAGTGACAAGCAACGATAATACTAATGATCTGCTAAAGCGGATTATTTTTAGGACGAGGGCTAAAATAGTTACTAAAAACAAATATATCGCTAGCGATAAAGCAAAAGCGCTATTGGTATACGATGGGGTAGAAAAAAACAGAGTGAGTAGAAAAAATAAGATGTACTTAAATTTCTTGGTCTCCAAAATCTTGCAAAAAAGGGCCACTAAAGCGGGAATAAAGATATATAAAAGAATTTGATGAGAAAATCCCCAAGCATAAGTGAAGAAGAAAAGAGTTACCGAGTTAGCGGCATAAATAAAAGAAAGAAGAGCAGCAAATCCGTTATGGACTCTGGAAAAGAGAGTTTTTACCGCCAATAAAAAGGAAAGGTAGGATAAAGAAAGAAATGAAAAAAGGATAAAAGAGAGAGTATTGGTGTCGCTTAAGCCTAACTTTGAAGGTAAGAAGTAAAATAGGAAATAAAAAGGAAAGGCCGAAAACCAAGAAAAATAACCACCTTCGGCTACAGAAGCCAACTGATTGTTCCAAACGTAAAAGAAGTTATGAAAGGTTTCCTGAATATTTCTAGGTTGGGAAAAATCGCCGGCGGTAAAAGCGTACCCGTCAGGAAATCGGTTAATAAACACTATCCAACCAAAAACCAATAAAGGAAGCAGGTAAAGCAACCAGGCCAGTAATCTAGCTCTTTTCATATTTTTTTCGTAAACTCGCTAGTTATCTGTTGCCAGGCCCTGATTATCCCATCATGATAATCAAGGTCTCGGGCTAATCTAAGAACCCCTTGCTGTAATTGAGTATATTCATCCAAAGACGACAGAATCGTAAAAATTTTATCTACAATATCTTGAGGGTTATAATCCACCAAAACCCCGGCATTAAATTTTTCGAGATCGCTAATAATATCACTACCGCTGCGGGTGGCAATTATCGGCAAACCAGCTTTAAGGTAATCCCTTAATTTGCCTGATTGAGTGTAACTTGAGCCATTCTCATCGGTTGGGTCGTATAAAGCCATGCCTAAAACCGTCTTAGCCAGAATAGAAAACGCGTCCTCCAGATCAGGAATAAAGCCATAAAAGACCACATGCTCACTTACCCCTTTTTCTTGAGCGAGTTTTTTATATTTAGCCACGGTAGGATCAGAACCACCAATAAAGTGAATCTTTATGTTGGGAACTTTTTCCACAAGCAGGGGCAACGTAGAAATCAACAAATCAATACCCGCACCGGCATTTAACCTTCCAATGTAACCTAACGCGTTAAAGTCTTTTTGAATTTTTGTGTTCCTTTCCACTTGAGAATAGTCCACAAAAGAAGCTTTTTCAACCATAAGTTTTTTACAAGTTAAACCATGCTCCCTATCCCACTGAGCAATTTTGTCAGTAATACACCAAACCAAATCGCTATTATAACCTATATGACGAAAGAGCATTTGCACCTTAACCAGTACTTGATGAAAGAGAGAAGCTGCCCATCGAAGCAAACCTGCCTGCCCAGAATATTGATGAATGTAGTAAGGATCGTTACCAAACTTACGCTCTGGGATAATGTCACCATTAACAAAAATGGTGAAAGTAACAAATTTAAAGGCTCGCAGAAGCCAAGAAAAAATTGTATTAAAACAAGGTTCAGCAATACAGATGTCAAAATGATTTTTCCTCAATTGGGTAAAAACTTTATAAAAAACCCAAAAAGCGAGTATGTAATGAGCGGGATAAACAAAGACTGCTGGTAATGAGAAAGGCCAATCTAACGTATAAGAAATCTCTTTTCCATCCGCTTCATGAGCACTGGATTTGATCACCAGTCGCTTGTCCACTAATCTAATCGGAGGTAGGCTGATCGTCGCGATTTCTGCCTTGTCAGTTTCTTTTAAAAACTGCTGTAAGTAGTTCAACGGTCCAAATCCGTAGTAGCTAACAATGTAAAGCACTGACACTTTTTTCTGTTCTGCTATTTTAACCTCTAAGACTGAAGATAGTTTATCCAAGAGAGTTATTTTATCGTTATTCTTTGCCCATTGCCTCGCATTTTGGGAAAGCTGGTTGTAAAAACTAGAATCTTTAAACAGATGGACAATTTCTTGAGCTATTTCGGTAATACCATTCGCTACAATACCGGATTGAGCAGTGATTACATCGTCAGCGACAGAAGAATTGTTATCGGTGACAGTCGGTAAACCAAAGGCCGCGTATTCCCGCACTTTTAAAGGATCGGCATAATGGTAATAAAAAGCTAATTCTTGAGCGTGCAAAGCAAGGCCAATCTGCGACTGGCGCAAAACTTTATTTAAGTTATCTTTCTCCAAATATCCTAAAAACTCCACATTGCCCTCCAAATCATGCTCCTTGATCATTTCCTTCAACTCCGCCAAGTACGCGTTATCGGAATCAGTCTTGCCAACAATGCGCAATATTACTTGGGGAAAAGATTTTTTAACTAAGCGAACCGCTTCAACCGCTTCTTTATAACAATAACGATCAATCACCTTGGTACTGGAATAAAGAATGCTGAAAGGAATTTTTAAAGCGGAATAATCAAAATTGTAATCAAAACCACGGTATAACGGCGAGTTTGGTAAATGAAAAATCAAGTCGGGCCTGGCGCCCTGTTTGATCATTTCCTGCCGTGTTCGGGAAGAGACTACGCCAATTAAACTTGCCTTCCTAAAGGAAAGCTGCAACAAAATTTTGTAAATAATATTAAGAAAAAAGTTACCGAACCGGTTAGCTGAATAATCAACACAGTGAAAGTAGAATCGGCGAAATTTACCAGGAAGAAAAATACCAACCGCGTTATTAAGCAAATCCGAAGTGGCCAGCAGCGGATGACCTTTGATATTAAAAATTGCGTATTTAATGTTAAAAAAAGCCTCGCCCAGCCATTGTAAAGGACCAGTAAAAGAAGTAATTCTCCCTTTAAAAAGAGTTCTATCCAGCTGTCCTTTTTCTTTGATGGTGATAAAGCTACTTCGCGCGTCTTCCAAAGGATGCTCGATGATACAAATTCTTGAACCCTGATCCAGCCAATAATCCAAAACCATGTCCAAACCGCCGGTCTTGCGGCGACCATCGATCCAAAGACGATGAACGATCGCTAAAATATCACATTCAATTCTTTCCATAATTAGAGTAGTAATCAAACCATAAAGCAAAAACAAGGCATTTCCAACCCAGCCATTCTCGCTGCCGAATCAATGGTTTAAAATTTTGCCGGGGCAGCAAGCGCTCCAATCCTGAACGCCCAAAAGCCCTCACTAAATATGGATTATTTAAAATAAGTTCCCGTTCTTTTTCCAAACCAATCTCCAATAATTGATAAAGAGGAAACATACCTCCCTTTTTTTTACGCTGACAAATTTCTTCCGGCAGATATTTTTTTGCAACCTCCCTTAAGACGAACTTTTCGTTAGACCTACTCAAAGAGAAGAAATCACCCGCCATTTTATACTTATCCGGCAAATTGCAAGCCAGCTCAACAAGGTAATGGGCTAAATAAGGAGTCCTTGCTTCCACCGAAGCGGCCGATGAGCCTTTATCCAATTTCATACAGTAATGATTGGGTAAGGAATATTGTATCTCATATCTTTGCAACTTTTCAAAAAAAGAGCCAGCTTGCTCGTTTAGACGAGAATTCAACCAAGAAGCATATTTTAAAAAACAAGGCTTACTAACTACCCGCATAATCGCGTAATAATAGAGAAGTGATTTGAACGATTGAGGAAGCAAAGAGAAAGGATATTTTGATAAACCAAACCAAGTATAGCCGCCAAAAACCTCATCCGCCCCCTCACCGGTAAGCAGGACTTTGATGCCAGTTTCTTTGACTCTTTGCGACATTAGATAAGTGCTAAAAAGACCGCTATCGTAAGTAGAAAGATCATCAAAAATCCAAATATTTTCCTTAAAAGATTGGTATAAATCCGGGCAATTTAGTTGCAGTTTTATTAAATCTAAACCACAATAATCAGCTACTTTTTGCGCAAAAGGTGACTCATCAATCGTGGAGTTAGAAAAGGAAATATTAATCGCTCGAACATGACTGCCTTCTTTTTTAGCTAACGCGGCAATCAAAGACGAGTCTAAACCGCCGGATAATAAAATACCCACCGGAACATCGGCCACCAATCTTTTTCTTATGCTGGTTAAAAGAAGATTCTCGGTTTGTTCTAAAGCCTGGGCAAAATCACCGGTAAAAGGAGAGTAAGAAATCTGCCAGTAACGGTGCAAAGATAGTCCGTTATTTTCTTTGATAGTTAAATAATGAGCGGGTGGCACTTTTCTTATTCCGGAAATTAAAGTTTTTTCATTGTCCGGCAGATAAGGAAAACCCAACCACAGATCAAAAGCTTCCTGATCAACATCAAAAACAAAGTCACGCTGAGTAAAAAAAGCCTTGGTTTCGGAAGCAAAGGCTACAAAATCCGATGTTGCCCAGTAGTAAAGCGGCTTCTTGCCAATCCGATCTCTAACAAGATAAGCCTCCTTTTTAACCCGATCGTAAAGACAAAAAGCGAACATCCCTTCAATTTTTCCCAGCAAACCAGATAGTCCCCATTGCTCATAACCATGAATTAAAACTTCGGTATCGGAATGGGAAACAAATATGTGGGAAGACTGAAGTTGAGGAAGCAGTTCTTTAAAATTGTAGATTTCGCCATTAAAAACAATAACAATACTATTATCTTCGTTAGTCATTGGTTGATTACCGGAAGAGCTCAAGTCGATAATGCTTAAACGATCAAAACCTAAAAAAACTCTCTCATCTGACCAAAAAACCTGGTTATCAGGACCGCGGTGTTTTACTGAATCAGCCATTCGACCTACCTGCGCTATGTATGGAGAATTGTCATCAGAAGTGAAAGATAAAATACCGGCTAAACCACACATGGAGTCTCACGCGTAAGCGTGTGATACCACTTAGCAAACCCGCCAGAGGTGGGGAGCTTAATGGTACAACATGCGCCGTAGCATTGAATTTTATAATTTAGATATCTCATAAAACTATAATTGACGACTATTCGTGGATGTGCCTAGAACACCCTGCGAAGATGCGTATACTTAATGTTCTAAAATCAAGGCCGTCGCCCGACTTAGTTTCTGCCAAAAAATTCCCAAGCCTCGAGAACGAATCGCCCGACTAAAGTAGAAAAGCTGGCGCCACACCCAACGAGGCTGCTTAAGTTTGCGGACCAGCCACCTCTTTAGAGCTTGACAATGAAAATCAGCTACTTCTTGCGCTTGTAGATTTTTGAAATGTACCACACTAGTGCTCATTCCATCAAAGTTGCTCCAGTCATAATCTAGCAACAATCCTTGTTCTTTTGCTTTCTCATAATACAAAGTACCGGGAAAAGGGGTGCTAATGCTAAACTGCACCGAGTCAACATCCAAGCTTTTAGCAAAATCAAGCGTGTCCTGCATGGACTGCCGAGTCTCTCCAGAAAGGCCAAAGGAGAAAGTGGCGTGTGTTTTAATTTTATATTGGCAGAGAAGACTAACAACTCTCTTTATCCTTTCTAAATCAACCGGCTTGCCTATTCCTTCTAGTACCCTTTTATTTCCCGACTCCACTCCGAATTTTAAACCAATACCGCCGGCTTGAGCCATCTTCTTAACCATTTCTTCATCGGTAATCATCGCGTCTCCCATCGCCGACCAGCTGACTCGCCTAGGAATTTCTCTTTTTATCATCTCTTCGCAAAGATCAAGAAAAAACTTTTTATTGCCGGTAATCGTGTCATCGTCAAAATAGATTTCTTGAGCATGATAGCTGGTAATTACCTGCTCCATTTCGTCAACGATTTTGGAAACCGGAAACGGCCTAAAACAGCGAGTCCGATCGTAGATAACATTAGACCATAAGCAAAAATCGCACAAGAAAGGACAGCCTCGACTGGCGTGCATCTGGACCGCTGGCTTCTTTTGGCAGAACCCGTCCCAGTAAAAAGCCATCGGAAAAAGATGCCGAGCAGGGAAAGGCAGTTTAGCCACATCGACGGGCTGGTAAGGATTTGCTCTAGCCTGGCCGGACACATCTCTAAAAACTAGACCATGAATATTGGAAATATCGCTATTGCTAGCAAGAGATTTAACAAGGGAAAGAAGGCTAAAATCATATTCATTGGCAATAGCGTAATCAATAACAGAATTATCGGTAAGCGCTTGAACGCCAAAAGTAGTGACATGAGGACCGCCGAGTATCACTGTGATATTAGGGAGAATCTTTTTAACTTCCTCTACCAATTGCATATCTTTGGTGAAGGTCGGAGTCGCTGTTTCAAAAAAAATCACTTCCGGGCAACAAACAGCCACTTCTGCTAAAAATTCTTTGACCGTAAAATCTAGCGCCACTCCATCAATAACTTTGACATCAAAACCGCTATTTTCCAATAAAGCGGCCGAATAGGCTAAATAGAAAGGAAAGGGTAAGTATTCCAGAACATCACCTTTCTTTTTGATGGTAGAAAAAGGCCAGCGCGAACCAGCGCGCACAAAAGAACTCTCCCAACCGTTACTTAAATCTTTTTTACATGGGGGATTAGCTAACAGTATTTTCATCGCCAAAATGATTAATTAATCCTTCCAAAAGAAGGGTTAAGCGGTCAATAATTTTTTCCCAGTTTAAATCACCTTCTGCTAACTCTCTAGCTTTGCGCCCGTAAGAATAGCCAATTTCCGAAGAAGCTAATACCAACAAGATGTGGTAACTAAAAACCTCACTATCACTAACTGGTGAAATGAGACCAGCTTGATACTTGGACAAATAGTACTCTACCTCACCAACGGCGTTGGAAACAATCGGACGGCCAGCGCATAAGTAGTCCCCAAACCGCATCGGGAACCTAGCTTTCTCTATATCAGTATCATCCATAGGTAATAATAACGCGTCAGCACAGCCCAAATAGTAAGGGACCTGCGAAAAAGGCTGCTTGCCGGTAGAAATAATCCGGCTGACCAAACGGGAATAAAGTTCTTGAAACTCGGGAGTAATTTTCCCCTCCCCAACCATTACTAAGTAAACATCGTCTCTTACTTTAATCACCGCTTCAAAAGCGCGAAGGAGCAAACCAAGGCTGCTGGTGTAAGTATTGCCAATTGATACTAAATACTTTTTAGCAGGATCGAGCGTTAAATGGCGGCAGCACTCATCCCGATCAAGAACGGCTATTTGTTGAGTATTAGCGCCATTTGGTATTTTTACCGCCGGTATAGGCAAAAATAAATCAGCGAATTTTTGCCCCAAAAACTGGGAAACATAGGTAACTCGGTGGGCAAATTTGATAAAATACCTTTCTGACCAATAAATAACTTTAGAAACAAAACCGCCATGTTCCAAACCAAAGCCATTTCCCCACAAATCATCCCAATCAACAATCAGCTTTTTACGGCGAATAATCCGGGAGAACCAAGCGGGAATACCGATTTGGAGCTGGGCGACCGTAAAGGCATAGCAAACATCGTAAGGAAGCAATATTACTAACAAAACAGTTAAAGGAAGCCGCAACAGCAACTGTCCGGTAAAGTATTTGTGATATTTGATTCTTGGTAAAGTGATAAGGGTAAAATTATCGCTAATCTTTTTTTTCCTAATTAGCAGGTCAAACTTTCGGCCAGAAGCGCAAATCATTGTTACCTGGTAACCCCGCGCTGCTAAGCCCTTACCTAAAAATAGACAGCGGTAATAAGTACCAAATCTTTCTTGATTATGATTAAGGATTAGGATCCTTGGTTTACCTTGCTTGCCTTTAGTCACTTTTTTAAAACCAGCGTAATAGAGAAGTTTAGAGAGAGTTCGCCCCGGTTCCTTAAAAAAATAGAGTAAGAAATTCCTAATTTTGTTTATTAAAGGCTCTCTTCTGACAATAAGTTGCTTAAGATACGCTTTGGTTACAAAAATATCTTCTTTGCTAGCATCTTTAGAAAAAGACCTAAAACTGCTAAAGTCCATGGAAAACATATTGTTAACCAAGTGAGGAAAAGAAATATTATCTAGTAAACCCTGCTGCTTACAAACATCCCACAACTGCGCCCCTGGCAAAGGAGTAAAAACATAAACCTCGTAAAAAGCTAGTTTATCTAAATTTTTTTCTACAAAAGTTTTAGTCGCCTCTAAATCTTCTTTAGTCTCGGTGGGAATGCCAACCATAAAATAACCAAAAACCCTTATTCCAGAGGCAGAAACTAAATCAACCGCCCTTTGATTACTAGCGACACTGCTGTTTCCCCCCTTTAGGAAGCGCAAAACTTTATCGGAGCCGCTTTCAAAACCAAAACCAATCTGCAGGCAACCGGCTTCCTTCATCAATTTGAGCAATTCCTTGTCTTTATCAAATAAAATATCGGCTCTCGCCTGACAAGCCCATCTAACCTTTAAATTGGAACGGATCAACTTTCGGCAAAACTCCGTGACGCGATCCTTATCGGCTAGAAAAAGATCATCGTTTATCCAGACCAATTCTGTTTTATATTTTCGGACAAAGAAATTAAGCAATTCCAAAACATAATCAATCGAGTGATACCTCATCGGTTTTCTATTAAAACTGTTAAAGCAGAAATTGCAGGTAAAAGGGCAGCCTCGTGAAGTGAGAATAGTTAAAAAACGACCGGTCAATCCGGGATAGAATTCGTATTTTTTACGAAAGTAATGATCTTCATTAAGATAAGAAAAATCCAAGTAAGATAAAAAATCTAAATTAGTTACTTGTTCTCCTTCGGGAGTAATTTGCCAAACAGAGGGAGATTTGAACCCAATTCCCGCTGTTTTTGAAAGCCAAGATTCGCTTAGACGTTTCTCTTCAAAATATTGATCAACAAAATTCTTAAAAGGAATTTCCGCTTCGCCGGTAAAAGCGACATTTACATCCAGAGGAAAAATATCGCCCTTTTTATCAATCTGAAAATGAACGCCGCCTCCTAAAATAGGCACCGCGCTATTCCAAGCACGCACCAAAGAAATCAACTCTTTAGCCCGATTTACCAATAAAGAATTGCAACTTATCCCAACTAAATCCGGTTTAAAATCCTGCAACAACGGCAATAAATCCTCATCGCTTTGGCAATTCTCATCGTAAATCTTAAAGTCAACTTGGCCGGAGAAACGGCCAAAACGGTTGTAGTAAGAGATTAAATATATCAAGCCGAAAGGAGGAATGTTGTATCGCCTTCCTTTGTACGGGGCGGGATTGATAAATAAAATACGCATAGACTGCTACCCAAAGTATATCAAGACCGAACACTTCGTCTATGTTTTCGGAGTGGGGGAGCTTACGTATCAACCAAAAATGGGAGCCACTAATTCTCGATTAGTCCGTAACCAATCATAGATATCGTTAACGGTTTCTGTTACCCCTTTTTTAGGAATCCAACCGGTGAGTTCGTTGAATTTACGACAGTCGGTAACAAACCATCTAATATCGCCAAGGCGGGTTTCGGAAATGCTGTTGATGCTAATCTTTTTGCCGGTGATTTGCTGACAAGCGGCTGTTAACTCCAGCAAAGAAACAGTATTACTTGCCCCACCACCAAGGTTAAAAACCTCCCCCGAAAATTTGTTAAATGAAACTATTTGCAGATCAATTGCTTCAAAAAGATCATCAATGTGCATAAAATCCCGCACCTGCTTGCCCACCCCGCCATAACCAATGTAAGATAAATCTTTGCCAAAAAGGTGGCTCGCTACCCATAGCACAAAAAATCCCTGATCAACCTTACCCATCTGCCATGGTCCGGTGATAACACCACAGCGATTGATGATAGTTGGTAATTTATAAGTATAGGCGTACTCCCCAATTAATAATTCAGAGGATAATTTGGTCGCCCCATACAAAGTGCGGTAACCAGTCAGAGGGAAATCCTCACTCACTCCTTGAGGGGAAACACCGCTCATTTCTTGAACTTCGGTTAAAGAAAACCTAGTCTCATCTTCATGAAAGTGTAAATCTTCCAACAAAGAAATAGGGTAAACACGGCTGGTGGAAAGAAAAATAAACTGTGAATTTCTTTTACGGGCTAGCTCTAAGCAGTTAACTGTTCCTAAAAGATTAGTGTTAATTAAATATTTTGGTGAGTCATCCACACCAGCCATAACTGAAGGTTCAGCCGAGCACTCAATGATAATGTCAATCTCACTTAGACCTTCCAAATCTTCATTACTACGAACATCACCATGAACAAAATCTACCCCGGCTTTCTTTAACCGAGGAATATTCAGCTCGGAACCGCGCCTTTTAAGATTATCAAAAACAATCACCCGCACTTGGGGGTACTTATTTTTAAATTTAATAGCTAGGTTAGAGCCAACAAACCCTGCCCCGCCAGTAATAAGAATGTTTTTACAATCCATAATAAGGAGTATAAAGTAATTTTATGGAGCCTTCACGCGCAAGCGCGTGGTACCACTTAGCGACAACGCCGAAAGCGCCGGAGCTTAGTGGTACGACATGCGCCGAAGGTGCATAAAGTAATTTCTTATATTTCTTAGCATACTGATACAAAAAATCCTAATGTTTACCCACATCACTCCATCCCCATCTGTTTCATTACTTGATTAAAAATACCAGTCCAATCCAAATCTTTAACAAATTCCAACCCATTCCGAGCGCAGTGAGAATAAAACCCGGGTTCAAACCAAAGCTTGGCCAGAGCTTCCACCAACTCTTGCTGATTATAATTAATCGCTACTCCCAAGGGCAGTTGCTTAACCGATTCGGCAATCGGTAAGTAGCTAGAGACAACAACTGGTAAGCCTAGAGCCAAGTATTCTTTAACTGCCATCGGGTCAGCATAGTTAGTAAAACTACCAACGCTACCTTGATAAATAGCCAAACCGATTCCATAATTGGATAATTGTTTAAAGTAAAGGGCGGGTGTCAATTCTCCCTTAAACTCTACCCAAGCCTCTACTTTTATCCTACTTACCTCTTCTTTTAGTATTTGTTCATACGGACCGGTTCCGATTACTACTAGTTTAGCTTGAGGGTTAAGTTGACGAATAGCGGGTAACGAGTTGATTACCAACTGAGCTCCTTTAATCTTGGTTAAATGTTCATTAATTACTAAAACATTTTGATCTTTACCTGAATTGGTAGTGGAATCAATTAAGCTCTTATTAATACCGGTTTTAACTAAAATATTCTTTTCCCAATCAACCTCTTGCTGTTCTCTAACTCCTTGCAAACGATTAGAACCGCTCCAATTGTAATCAGCCTGACGAGCACAAATTTGATCTACGGTATGATAAGCCCAATTTAATAATCTATTTTTAAACCGATGCTGACTATAACTGGTCGCGTAGTAAACTAGATTAAAGCAAAAACCTAGTTTCTTAAGGATCAAGCCAGCCAAAGCATTAAGATTATCAGTCCCAATGAACAAATCTACTTGCTGACCTGATTTTAAGAACCAATAAATGGTTAAAATTAAATCTCGGAAGTAAGAGACCAGTTCCGAAGATAATTGACGAGTGAGTAATTCTTTAGCTGGCAAACCCACTCGAAAGGCGGTTACCTTAGACTGATCAACTCCCGAGTAAGCAAACGGGTGTTCAACAAAAATTAGTCGAGAAAATTTTTTAATTAAGTAAGATTTAAGGGCTTGAACTGGTCCCGCTTCTTCTGTAATGTGAGCAGAAACGAAAATCTTGGTTTTATCGGTCTGCAGTAATACTTTCTGATTTTGAAATTGGGAAACTACTAAACCAGCTATAACTTGAGATGAACCAAAGTGGCCAGACCGGCAAATTTCCTCAATGATGGCATCGGTGTTATATTGGTATCGCCAGTTTGGGTAGTGACTTTGAAACTTACGCACATCAGAGACATACCAAATATGATCTCCCGATCGATTCTGCTGATCGTATTCAATTACTCCTCGCCGACCTAAAGCCGCTTCAATTTTTTCAATCGCCTCCATCATTGAAACATTGGAGTGTCGAGAACCGCCCATGTTATATACCTCCCCACAACGAGGGTTAAGATAAATCTGATAAAAAGCTTGAATCAAGTCGGAAGAGTGGATATTGTCCCGTACTTGCTTGCCCTTATAACCATAGATAGTGTAGCCTCGACCTTCAGCAATACATTTAATTAAATAGGCTAAAAATCCATGCAATTTAGTTCCGGAATGAGCCGGACCGGTTAAACAACCGCCTCGAAACACCGCCGTTTTTAACCCAAAGTACCGACCATATTCTTGGACCATAATATCAGCGGCAACTTTAGAAACACCAAAGATACTATGCTTAGAGCGATCAATTGTCATTGACTCATCAATCCCTTGATAAAAAGGATGGTCAGAAGGCAACTCCCAGCGGGTTTCTAGTTCAATCAAGGGAAGAGTATTAGGAGTATCGCCATAAACTTTATTGGTTGAGGTAAAAATGAAGACTGCTTCCGGACAGTACAATCTAAAATTTTCTAGTAGATTCAATGTCCCTACAGCGTTAACCCCAAAATCAGTCAAGGGCTCTTTAGCTGCCCAATCATGTGAAGGTTGAGCCGCAGTGTGAATAATCAAGTCAAACCTATGTTGCTGAAACAAGTCTTTAACAGCAGGCCCATCACGAATATCAAACTGATAATGATGATAGTTGCGACATTGATCCTGAAGTAACTTTCGGTTCCAATCGGTGCTAGCTTCTGGACCAAAGAAGTACTCCCGAAGATTGTTATCCACTCCGTATATTTCCATACCCAGATTGCTAAAGAACCGAACTGCTTCTGAACCGATCAAACCGGCCGAGCCAGTAATTAGAGCTTTTAGCATAGATAGTATCTCTTGTATACTTTCTTAATATATGGATAATACTCCGCAAGAAAATAACCAAAAGAAAACAAATAATAAAGAAAAAGAGAGCTGGGGTGTAAGTTTGCCTGGAGGGGCATTACAGGAGGCAATAATAGAAAAAATCCAAAGCGCTAGGAGCCTTTGGCTAACACTTAAATTCTTGTCCTGCCGTCAGCGCTTGTCAAGAGCAAAGAAAGAACAAAAAAAACAATTCGAGGATTTAAAAAGTCGCTTTGTGGAAACTTATAAAAACCTTAAGGAGTACGAGCTGGCTCCATATATTAACCGCGAATTGGAACGGGTTTTGCCCAAGCTAGAAAAACCCTTTTATCCTAATCCGCAGTTTTCTTTTTTAGCTAACTCTTTTATAAAATACATTATGTTCCTGTCTAGAGGAGGAAAGGTAATGAAAGAAGAGCTGGCACTTTTGGAAAAATCCTACCCGTCAGAAAAACTAAAAGAACTATTAATTGAAGATTATCTCGGAAACCCTCTCCTCATGAATGCCAAATATTTAACTTCCCATAACAGCATTCATCAGCTCTATCACTTTACTCGTTATCAATCAGAAACAAGAAATGATTTTGAACAATTCCGCTTTGTAGTGGAATGGGGTGGTGGGTATGGCAGTTTAGCCAAAATATACCATCGCCTTGTTCAAAATCCGGTAACCTACATTATTTTTGATATTCCCCTTTTTAGCTGCGTGCAGTGGTTGTATCTTTCGGTAACTATGGGGAAAGATAGAGTAAACCTTATCCAACAGCCTGATCAGAAAATCGCCGAAAGGAAGATTAATTTAGTGCCGGTGATATTTAGAGAGCAATTTAAAAACCTTGAGGCTGACTTATTTATTAGTACTTGGGCAATTAGTGAGTCGGGCAGGCAAGCACAAGATTTTGTTATTAAAGAAGCTAACTGGTTTAACGCTCGCCACCTGTTACTGGCTTACTCTAACAGTAGTTTGACCATCCCCGATTCCCAAAGAATTGAAGTCCCGGCTAAAGAAAAAGGCACCAAGATAATAGATATAGAATTTCTACCAGGAAATCACTACGGCTTTGTTTAAAGATTAGTGGCAACGAATGAATTCCGCTACGACTGTTAAAATATAATCTAAATGTTCCCTTTCAAGATTCTGATGACAGCCAATGTGAATCCCGTAATCGCTTAGATACTGGCTTACTGGAAAGGCTTGATTAGAGTAGCCAATGTTACGGTACGCTTTAGTCAACGGTATAGTTGGGAAAATTACTCTAGTTTCCACCCCATGTTGCTCCAAGTAAGTGGAAAACTCATCTCTGGTAAAAGGAGCATCTTTATTCAAAATAATCGCAAAAGCATGAGCACCCATCACTTCATATGGCGATTCTTGTAATGTCCAAAGATATTTACTAAACTGACTCCAATTTTCCATCAAATACTTAAGGTTTTGATATCGTTTTTCCACCACCGTATCTAAATTATCTAGGGAACCAAGACCTAAAGCGGCCTCGAATTCTCCCATTTTTGCGCTGTAGCCAATCCGATTGTAAGTAAATCTAATATCATAACCGGGTGCGAATCTTTTGGCGCAATAGGCACCAGGATCTTTGTTTAACAAACAGGAGTGGCAAGCGCAATTTCTACCGTGCTGTCGTAAAGAACGGCATATTTCCGCCAACTCCGGATTATTGGTAGTAATTACTCCGCCTTGAGGACCGGTGCTTATTTGATGAGCAATGTAGGTAGAAAAAGCGCCTAGTAAACCCAAACTGCCCGCCAAACGACCTTTATATTTGGCCATATGGCTTTCCGCCGCATCTTCCAAAACATATAGATGATACTGGTTAGCAATATCGTAGATCTTTTCATAGTCAGCCATTTTTCCCATCAAATTGACAGCCATAATCGCTCTGGTTTTGGGGGTAATGACCGCCTCTATCTTTTCCGGGTCGACGCAAAAGGTGCTTTGGTCAACATCAACAAAAACTGGTTTAAAACCAGCGTGTAACACCGCGTTAGCGGAAGAAACAAAGGTAAGGGCCGGAACAATTATCTCGTCACCGTAACGGGCCCCCAAATCATGAAGAACCGTGGTCATGATTTCGTCAGCGGCTGTGCCGGTGGAAACAGCCACCGCTTCTTTTACTCCCACCAGTTGAGCAAATTTTTCTTCGAATTGCTGAACCAAGGCACCGCTAGAAAGCCGTTGAGAACGCAAAGACTCGTTAATCAGTTCAATTGATCGAGGGGCGATAGTTATTGTGCCGAAAGGAACTCGCATAAAAAAGATGTTTACTTATCTAGACAAGCGGAAATAGCGGACAAGATCTTAGCATCATCAAGATAAAATTCTTGCTCCAATGTGTAACCGGAAGGGGTATAGACATCGGGATTAGCTAGAATTCTTGGTTTTGATTTGAGAGGTATACCTTCCATAGCTACTAAAGAAATAACATAGTTGCCTAAACCTTGTGTTTCCCAGGCAGAGTCAACCACCAGCAAGCGGCCGGTTTTAGAAACAGATTTAAAAATCAATTCTTTATCAATCGGTTTTATTGTCCTTAAATCAATCAGCTCCAAGCTCGCTTGACTGTAGTCACCAACAATTTTCTTTAGATCATTAACAATATGAGAAACAGCCACAATGGTTAAGTCAGTCCCCTGCCGACAAGTTGCGCCTTTTCCAAAAGGGATGGCATACATCTCTTGAGGAACATGGCCGGGATACTTAAAATTAAAACGATGTTCAAAGAATAAAACCGGATTGTTATCTTTAACCGCTGAAATAAGCAATCCTTTGGAATCGTAAGGGCTGGAAGGAACCACAATTTTTAAGCCCGGGTAGTGTAAAAAAGCGTTGTGCAAAGCTTGAGAATGCTGACATGCCGATCCCCACCCCCGTCCTACGCAAGACCAAATTACTAAAGGCACGCCAGTGCTCTTCCCGCCAAACATTAACTGCCATTTAGCGGCGTGGTTAACAATCTGATCCAAAGTAAGCAAAAGAAAATCAGGGCGATTGTGACAGTAGATAGGCCGTAGGCCGGTAATTGCCATCCCAACCGCCACTCCCGTTAAACCATTCTCGGAAAGAGGGGTGTCAAAAGCCCGCTGATGGCCGAATTTTAAATGAAGGTCTTTAGTGGCGCCAAATATGCCTTTAAAATCATCAACGCCTTGCCCCATAACTATCACTCGCGGGTCGTTGCCTAAAATCTGGCAAAAAGCTTCGTTCATTGCTTCTGGATAATTTAATAAACGCCCCTCGCCGGAATCTAACGGCCTGTCTTCAATTTTTATCTTGGACCAAGGCATAAAATTATTGGGCAAAAACTTTATCTACGAGATGACCTTTCTCCGGTAGAATATCTTGCTGACCAAATTTAAAAGCTTCTTCTATCTCAACGGAAAGTTGACTTCGCAATTCAGTATCTTTTCTTTGATCGAGCAATCCTTGAGAAGACAAGTTTTTGTAAGCACGGCTAATCGGGCACTTCTTTTTCCATTCCTCAATGGTCTCATTAGTGACACAAGGATTATATTGCTCCCCGCAGTGATCCATAAAACGAAGGGTATGATATTCAATAAACTGGGGACCGCCGCCGCTTTTGATTTTAGCTATCAAGAAGCCCGCTGTAGAATAAACCTCCTCTATATCATTACCATCGCCAGAGAACGAAGGAAGCATATTTTCAAATCTTCTAAAGATCGGCGTAATTTGTCTGTTACCAGAGGGAGAGTAAACTGCCCAATGATTATTCTCACAAACAAATAGCACCGGCAAATGATGCAAAACCGCAAAATTCAAACTTTCGTACAGTACCCCCTCGTCAGCCGCCCCATCGCCAAAAAATACCGTGCTAATGTTCTTTGACTGCCGATATTTGAGGGCAAAAGCCGCCCCAACGCTGACCGGAATGTTGCCGCCTACAATTGCCGAATTTCCCGGCAAACCATGAGCGCGATCTAACAAGTGCATTGAACCGGAATAGCCACCACCGCAACCATGCTCTTTACAAAAAAACTCGGCGAACATCGCCTTCATATCTCCTCCTTTAGCCAAGTAATGACCGTGACCCCGATGGTTGCTAAAAACCAGATCTTCATTCAACAAGTGAGCGCAAACACCAACCGCAATCGCCTCCTGACCAATACAAAGATGAGTAGGGGTCTTCATTTCATCTTTACGGTATTCAGCTACTACTTTCTCTTCCGCTAAGCGAATACGCAGCATTGCCCGGTACAGCTGGAGTTGCCTAGTAATATCGGTATTTGTGGAAGGAGCTGTCTTCGAGAGCTCACTTGACTGTAGGTCAGTGGATTCTTTTTTAAGAAGGTCTCGCTCCAGTTGGCGAGAAGTCATATTTTTGATATGAAGAACCGTTTCTGGACCAAATTTTTCTTGCATCGTTTTTAAATAATTTTCACTGCCATGAAAATCATTAAAAGCTTTGTCCCTAAATTTTAGAACTTGAGCGCTAACGAGATATTTGGTTGGTAAAGGAATTATTTCGCGGCTGTACTGTGAATAACCAGACCAATTGCTAGGAAGCGGTGTGTTATTGGCAACCGCTTGATCATAAAGCTGTGAACCTGGGTAAGCCATCGTTACAAAAAAGTTGGTATATTCGCAATTAAGCTCTTTGGCCATATCCAGGGTTGTCTGCATGGAACTTAAAGTATCTTCTGGTAAACCAAACATAAAATTACCGCAGACATTTATCCCCGCTTCCTTTGTCATTTTCACTATCTGGCGAATACGATCTTGGTTAAATCTTCCCTTAGAAACACCAGTTAGAATTTCATCGCTGCCAGATTCAATCCCGTAGGCCAGCCAAGTAAAGCCCGCCTGGTGCAGTTTAGAGAGAAGATTTTGATCAATCGTATCGATTCGCGAATAAGCCCAAATATTTAAATTGTAGCTATGTTGGATTATCAAATCACAAATCGCTAAAACATGCTCTTTGTTTAAGACAAAACATTCATCTAATATCTTTATATTTTTTACATGGTAATTTTTAACTAAAACATCTAAATCCTCTATTACCTTATTTGGACTGCGGTAACGAATACCCGGTGAACCGGAAAGCGCTTTTAAGTTGC
>PEYW01000039.1:18663-32563 GCA_002774225.1 candidate division WWE3 bacterium CG08_land_8_20_14_0_20_43_13
AAGGACAGCCTAGACTGGTGTAAAGCACACCGTAAGGCTGGCGATTTTTAACATCGTTAAAGCAATGCCAATTATGAGCGCGATACTTCTCCATTGGCAGTAAATCCCAAGCTGGTGTTGGTAATGTATCCAAATCAACAATCGGAGAAGAGGCCGGATTAGAAACAGCTTGCTTGTTTTCCCCCCGGTACCAAAGACCAGGCACCGGAAAAAAAACAGCATTATTATTTCGGCGCAAAATAAAAAGGAGATCGCTTAATGTAGAAAACCCCTCACCTTGACAAACAAAATCGGTCGGCTCTTCCTTAAGAGTCCGCTCCGGCAAAGCGGAGGGATGCAAACCCCAAAAAGCGACTTTTTGATTGGGAAACTGTGATTTAATCGCTAACGAACAGGAGCGCGCGCCGGTCATGTTCCAAGTGGAAGCCGATAAATTTGTGCCGGTCACTACCATTACCACCAACAGAGGCTTATTACTGGCAATTTTCTTAGCTAAATCCTCAAGACCTAAACCTTCCACTTCCGCGTCAATAATTTTCACCGCGTAACCTTGCTGACGAAGATAAGCTCCTAAAAGTGCTGCCCACAAAGGCGGCTCAATAGCGGGAAGATTGTAATCATTCAAAACACCGAAAATGTTTTTACGATCACTTGGTTTGACTAAAACTACCTCGCAAAAATCTTCTGCCATAAAATTAACTACTCAAACGGTTTTTTATATCTTCATAGACTTGGGCGATTCCATCAACAAGGTTTATTTCCGGTTTCCAACCTAAGCCGCGAAGAATAGCGGAGTCCAGGGCCTTACGCGGCATACCATCCGGCTTTGAAGTGTCAAAAATCAGATCACCTTCGTAACCCACCACCTGCTTGACCATTAGGGCAATTTCTTTTATTGAGTAATCTTCGTCAGTACCTACATTTATAAATTCAAATGAGTTATATTTATCCATTAAAAAAACTAAAGCTTGAGCAAAATCGTCAACATGAAGCAATTCGCGCCGGGCGGAGCCGGTTCCCCATAATTGCGCATTAGGACACTTGTCTATTTTAGCTTGATGGAACTTTTGAATAATGGCCGGTAAAAAATGGGAGCCAGCTAAATCCAAATCATCGTTTGGACCGTACAAATTTGCCCCGATACAAGAAATAAATCGACAGCCGTATTGCCGAAAATATGATTGGCACATTATCATACCGGCAATTTTAGCAGCGGCAAAAGCCTCATTAGTCGGTTCAAAAGGGCCGGTCAGTAAATAGCCCACTCGCATTGGCTGTGGAGAAAGGTAGGGATAGACACAGCAGCAGCTAGGAAAGATAAGCTTTTTAACACCATATTTCCAAGCCGAGTGGATAATATTAGTTTGAATTTGAAGATTACGAGTAATAAATTCAGCGGGGAGCTCACTATTGGCTTTTATGCCCCCCACTTTAGCGGCGGCCAGGAAAACATAACTGGGATGTTCTTTTTTAAAAAAATCCTCGACGGCTGACTGATTAGTAAGATCAAGTTGACTAGAATCACGGCACACTAAGTTAGTGTAGCCTTCCTTAGTAAGCAGTCTTACTAAAGCAGAACCAACTAAACCAGTATGACCAGCAATATAGATAGAATCAAACTTGTCCATAGGACATATTTTCAACCAGTGAGGCAGCAGGGTAATTTTTTTGCAAGTAAGGTTTCACGAGCAACAATATAATATTAAGTCTACTAAAACATGCTGTCAGCCAGCTAACAATTATTATCATAAAAAATTACTTGAGACCCAGTTTGATCAAAATCAAAAGGAACTTCCAGTAAACCAGCTAAACTTTTTCTAACCGCTTCTTGATTGGCGAGCGGAACATAAAAGAGCATAAAGCCGCCGCCGCCCGCCCCCAGCAGCTTACCGCCTAGCGCTCCGGAATCCAAAGCGCGGGAGTATATTTGATCAATAGCGCCGGTAGAAACTTTATCGGAAAGCGACCTTTTTAACAACCAAGTTTCGTGCAATAATCGTCCAAAATCGTCAAGTTCACCATGAAAAAGAATATTCTCTGCCTCCTTAACTAAGCTATGCATTATTGATAGCTCTCGATCACGATCTCCAAAACTTTTAATTTTGTCTTTTTCTACATCAGAGGCGGTTCGCACAAAGCCAGTAAAGAAAAGGAGAAGATTTTTTTTAAAAAGCTGGAATCGATCAGCTGGCAAAACAATGGGAAAGATATTTCTTTCCCCGTCGCAGGAAAAATCTATCCGATTAAATCCTCCATAAGCAGCGGCTGTTTGATCCTGACAACCAACAGCATCTCTTATCATCTCTCGCTCTACTTTTATAGCGGCGCTGGCCAAATATTCTTTGCTTACTGCTTTTCCAATAAGGGTGTACAAAGCGTTAAGCATACCAACTATAAAAGAGGAACTGGTGCCTAAACCAGCGCGGGCAGGCAAATCGCCATCATGATGGATTTCCAAACCCCTGTCTATTCCAATAAATTTTATACTTTCTCTAACAACCGGATTAATTATTTGATCAACTGAAGTAATTAACTCTGTTTTTGAATATACTATTCTAGAACGGTGCTCAAAAAAAGGAGGCAGGTAGCGGCAAGTAACATAGCAGTATTTATTAATGGTGGTGCTTAATACGCTGCCACCTCTGCCCAAAAACCACTCCGGGAGATCCGTTCCCCCGCCAAAAAAAGAGATCCGATAAGGAGTGCGAGTAATAACCATAGCCTTTGGAAAATTACTATCCTAGTAAAGGTTTCCCCAGACGAGCCAGTTCCCAGTTTATAGTCCTCTTTAAGCCATCTTTAAGCAAAACTTTCTGCCCAAAATTAAAGGTGCTTTGTAATTTACTTATATCCGGCAAAATCCTCTTGGGCGCTTTATAGGAGCTCTGTCCAAAAATAACCCCCTCTTTAATCCCTAATAGATTGTGGGCCAATTTTGCCAAATCTTTTATGCTTATTTCCTCTGAATCATTCCCAACATTAAAAACATCACCATTGTTATCAGAAAATAAAAGTTGCCAAAAAGCGGCTAAAGCGTCACTAACATAACAGTAAGCGCGGCTGTCTTCACCGGCGTCCTTCAATTGAATAGGCTTTCCTGATACAGCCTGTTTAATAAAATCAGCTAATACTAAACCGGAATCAAGGGACAAACCAGGTCCATAGACAAGAAACGGCCGAGCTATTTTTATAGGAACTTCCTTCTGGTAATAGTATGCAAAACAAAGGGTTTCCGCCACTCTCTTTGATTCCGCGTAGCTGGCAATTGAAGATAAGGGGGAAACATTACCAGAATATACTTCAGATATAGGAATATATTCAGGAGAAGGCGATCCGTAAACCGCGTCGCTGCTTAAATAAAGAAAACTAGCTACTTTCTTTTCCACCGCTAAATCAAGAAGCCAGCGAAGTGTTTTTACGCCAGCTTCAATAGACGCAATTGGATCCTCTTTTGAAGTGTATAAATCAGGCGAGTTGGCGACATGGATAATATAATCTAAAGAACAGTCAAAAGCCCTTGGGACAGGCATCTCCTGTCGAATAAAAGTCATGTTTGAATCTTTTAATGCATGGTATAACCGATCACCTTTACTTGCAGGACCGCTATAAAGGCCGATCAAACGGCAAGGGGTTTTTAATGTAGTCCGATTAAGAAAAGCAACCGTATCAACAAAATAGGAACCGATCAGACTATCGGCATCGGTAACCAAAACCGTTTTTCTGGCCAAGATTTGGAATTTTTCGCCCAAAGACTCAATAATTAAAGGAATATCTAAATCTACAACTGCTTGCTCCCCACCGCTGAAAGTGGCTGGGTTGGAAACAGAAAAATCAACCTGTTCCGCAACATTAACATAAGTGCTAGATTGCAGAGAGCTATTTTCAAGTTTCAAGTCACCAACAAGACAAGGTGGCTGTGAAGAGAGCTCATTCCGCCAAAAATCTAAAAGGTCTTTCATGGTCTGCTCAAAAGGAATTTTTGGCTCCCAGCCAGTCGCTTGAACAAATTTGTCAATACAAGGAATTTGTAAAGTAACATCGGATGGTCTAAGTAGCCCAGGACTAACCTCTATCGTAACTTGCCCTTTAATTGGTGATAGCTCAAGAAGATGATTAAGCATCTCACCAACCGTCATAGTTGTTCTCCCCCCAATGTTGTAAACCTCACCCGGTTGACAGTGCTTGGTCAGAAGGTAATAAGCTTTGACAGCATCGCGCACATCATTAAAAGTTCGGACTGAGTTTAAGTTGCCAACTTTGATAACTGGCGGCTGCAACCCCTTTTCGATCGCGGCTATTTGCTTGGCAAAGGCCGATTCCACAAAAACCTCGCCGCGTCGAGGACCAGTGTGAGTAAACATCCGAGTCCTTATGGTTTTTAACCCGTAAGATAAAAAATACTGGTAAGCAACCATGTCCTCGCCTACCTTGCTAACTGCGTAAGGAGAGGCGGGGCGAAAAGGATTGGTTTCTCTAATGGGCACTTCGTCCTCTTTAACTTGACCGTAAACTTCGGAAGAAGAACAAACATGAATAATAGGATCAATTTTTAATCTTTTGACTGCTTCCAGTAAGTTAAGAGTGCCAATAATATTATTCTCTAAAGTAAAGGCTGGTTCATCAAAACTGGAAGCAACATAAGATTGAGCGGCGAGATGGTAGATTACCTCTGGTCTCACTTTTTCTAAACAGTTTAAAACAGAAGCCTGGTCAAGTAATTCACAATTAATTAAGTGAACTTTATCTTCTATTTGCTTAATGTTAACCCTTGGACTTCGCCATCGATAAGTGCCCCACACCTCTTCGTCCTTGGATAAAAGCAGCTCCGCTAAGTGACTACCTACAAATCCAGTAATACCTGTAATCAAAGATTTAACCATAAAAGTAAAACATTAAATTATTAGGCAGATAATTTACAAACGGAGGCAGTAATGGAGTAGAAAGCAAATAGTTGACAAAACAGTAATTTACACTTGTGTAAACAATATAAAAATTTTAACTAACATAAGTCAAGACACAAGATAAGTTACAGTTGAAAATTTAGTAAATATGAGATAAATTCCCTCTATGAAGCTTGAAGAATTTTATAAAAACAAACGAATCATAATCACTGGAAATACCGGCTTTAAAGGCAGCTGGCTAACAAAATTACTATTACAATCCCAAGCTCAAGTGATTGGGCTGGCTTTAGAGCCGCCTTCCCAACCCAACTTATTCACCATTCTGAATTTAGAATCCCAAATATATCGCTTTAATCATGATATAAGAGATAGCGAAGCGGTCACCCGTATTTTCCAACAAACGCAACCGGAGATTGTTTTCCATCTCGCCGCCCAACCGCTGGTCCGTGACAGCTACGAACAACCACTTTTCACCTGGCAAACTAATTTGCTGGGGACAGTCAATGTGCTGGAAGCGATCAGAAAAACACCGGCGGTGAAAGCGGCGGTAATGATCACCACCGATAAAGTTTACGAGAACAAGGAATGGATTTGGGGATACCGCGAAAATGACGAGCTGGGCGGTTACGATCCCTACAGCGGCTCAAAAGCAGCGGCCGAGCTGGCGGTTAAATCGTATCGAAGATCTTTCTTTAACCCAAACGACTATCTTACAAAACATCAAACTTTAATCGCCACCGCCCGCGCCGGCAATGTGATCGGCGGCGGCGACTGGGCAAAAGATCGCCTCGTTACCGATATTGTCCGTTCTATTTTTGAAAAGAAAGAAGTAATTACATTGCGCAACCCACAAGCCATTAGACCTTGGCAATTTGTGCTGGAACCGCTGCTTGGGTATATTACTTTAGCAAAAAGGCTTTACGAGGGAGAGAAAGCCTTTGCTGACGCCTGGAATTTTGCTCCGGACGACAGTAATTTTATTACAGTGGAAGAGTTGGTCAAGCAGGCGATTGCCATTTCCGAGCAAGGCAGCTATCAAATACAAGCCGATCCCAATAAGCATGAGACAAATCTGCTTAAGCTAGACGCGATGAAATCCAAATCGCAATTAGGTTGGCGGCCGAGGCTGGATATCAATGAAACATTGAACTGGACTTTTGACTGGTATAAGAACTTTTATCAAAACGAGGAAATGCAAAGCTCTACCAGCCGACAAATCACGGAATTTTTAGGCTTGGCTGGCGAGACGTAAGTTATGAAGGTTGGCGTGATATCTTAAATCTTTCCCAGTATTTCTTAGTTTTTTGCCCAAAAAGGTAAGATCTCACCGTAACAAAAAGATAGATGGAAGAAAAAGCATAGGCGACCAAAAAGCTTAAGCAAACATACGGATGCAAAAACCAAGCCGCATCTTTTTTACGCCGATATCCTTGCCAAGCGAAAAAAAGAGCCGGAAAAACAGTGGCGGAGTGGATAACAAAACGCAGCATTCCCAGGACATCTTTTTTCTGATGGATATCAAAAACAAAATACCTTCTAGCCGACTTTGAAGGGCTGTGCTCCATAAAATACTTCATGCGGCGAACAGCCAAGTTGGAAAGTTTGGAGCTGGTGTCGTGATAAATTTCGTTACGCACCATGGCAAAAGGATTGTGACCAGCTTTAACCAAATCAGAAATCACATCAATGTGAAAAAACTGATCCGGAGTACAATTGGAATCCAGCAATAATCCTTTTTTTATAACAAATCCATTCGCCCCCACTGTTGGCAAGTTATCCAAAGTAAAATTAACCAAAAAGTAATCGCCGCAATCTTTCAAAATTGGCGTCCGTCTCCATTCGTCGTTAAAATGGCTTATTTTCTCGCACTTTCCTAAATAAAATGGAACCGGATCATTAGCGCCAATAAGTGCGCAGTACCGGTTCATAATGCCAAAACCGGGTTTTAGACCATAGCGCCAAGTTTGGGTGGCAATCACTTCCGGATGCTCGTAAAAAGGCCGTACCATCTGATTGAGCCATTGGGAATTGGGAAGAATATTATCGGAGTCGATATATAACGCGTATTCATTTTGCGCCATAATCAAACCTAAACCCTTGCGCGCTTCTTGATTTTCTCGGTAACCGCCGTCAATAAAACGGGCGTTATGCCTGATAGAGATCCCTCCCGTGCCATCGGTGGAGCCACCGTCCATAATAAGAATCTCAATTAAATCCTGTGGATAATCTTGAACTCTAATGGAAGACAAGCACTCGTCTAAAGTTCTAGAGGAGTTAAGAGTGGGAATAATTACCGAAACTGACGGCTGCTGCATAATGCGTCATAAACAAGCGCAACTTTAATCTAGCTAATCTAACCAAACTTTCCAAGGGGGCTTATTCTCCCAAGTTTGGTTTAGCTCCTCAAGATCGCGATAAGTGTCAACCGCAAAAAAATAGCCGTTATGAAAATGGACCGCCAGTTTGCCCTCGCTGCCCAAACGATTAAATGGGTCTTCTACCATCATATTCAAGTCAAGGTATTCAAGAAACTGCCTGCTGAAAACCATAAAGCCGGCGTTTATTGGCTCGTTCATTAAATGGCCTTTGCTGTAACTCTTCAACTTACCATCTTGGGAAAAAGAAATAATTCCCCATTTGTGCGGCACCCGTACCCCGGTGATCGTGCCAACCAAACCGCTTTGGCGGCGGTGGCTCTCCAAAACATCCAAAACATTAAGATCGCTCACCCCATCACCATAATTACACATAAATAAATCAGTATCAATGTACTGGGCACATTTAAGCAAACGGCCTCCGGTTGGCGTACTTTCGCCAGTATCCACCATGTTTATATCACAATCGCTCAAAGAACTGTCCTTGCTAAAGTATTCCTTTACATACTCCCCTTTATGACCGAGAGTAAGAATAAACTTTCTAAATCCATAATGGCGATATATTTTTATAACATGCCAAAGCAAAGGTTTGCCACCCACATCCACCATTGGCTTTGGCTTGTTGTGCGTTTCCTCTCGCAATCTTGCCCCCGAACCGCCGCAAAAAAGCACCACCGGCAAATCGGATACGGACAGCGGCTTACCTTCTATTGTAGTTGTCTTGATAGGATGAATGGGATAATCTGATGATCCAGGCAAAAATGACGCCGTCTCCCCAAAATGCTCACGATACCAGGGTATTGCTTCTTCCAAACCATCTATTAAATTGTATTTTGGCGACCAGTTGAGAGAGCTTTCCGCTTTACGCGAACTCAAAAGAGGAGTATAGTGTTCGGAAATTGTTTCCGCCTTAACCACCGGCTCGAGATTACTCCCAAAAGTGCTGATAATTTTTTCAACAATTTGTTTAACCGAAAAGGTTTCTTTGGCAGCAAAATTAAAAGCCTGCCCGGAGGAACTTTGTTTGTTTTCCGCCAAAAGCAGTAAACCTTCCACCGCGTCTTTAACATAAAGCAAAGACTTAATAGATTTGCCATCACTTTTAATCACTGGCGCCTCATTTTTAAGTAAAGATTGAATTGTGCCCGGAACCAATCGAGAAAAATTTTGATCGCCCGGACCAAAGATATTGCTGAATCGAGCGATGGCAACTGGTAAGGAGTAGGTGGAGAAAAAGCTCAAACCAATCAAATCGGCGCAAGATTTTGAAACATCGTAGGGGTATCTGCCCAACAAAGGAAGGTTTTCGTCGTAGAATTGGACATTTTGGCTGCCGTAAGACTTTTCGGAAGAAGCGACGACTATGGATTCCAAAGAAGATTTGTTGCTCCGAGCCGCTTCCAAGAGATTCCAGGTTCCCCGAATGTTTGTCTCAAAAACATCTAGAGGAGACTGCTGACCATCCACAACAACCGCCCGCGCCGCCAAATGGAAAATAAAATTGACTTTATAAAAACCCAGCAAGCTGGAAACCAACTTGTAATCGCTCACATCCCCATAAACAATATTTATTTTATCCTCCAACCCATCGGTAAAAACTTTTGACTTGCCTTGACGATCAAAAGAAAGAATGGTAACTTCCGCACCCGAACCCACCAACTGTCCTACCAAACATGAACCTAGTAATCCGGTACCGCCGGTAACTAAAATCCGCTTACCCAGCCAAAATTTTTGATCCATAGTATTTAATTACTAAAATGGGGCAAGATTACAAAGAGGTGCTTAATATAAACATCTACTAACCAAAAGTAGCAAAACAAAACCAGACGAGCAAGTATTAGTAAATTCAAACTAGAGTAATATGTGCTAAAATAACAACTGTATGCGCAATATCTCAAAACTTATTCTCTCAATGGCAATTGCCTTTTTATTGAGCGCTGCCCCAACCACAACTTTTGCCTCCAGCCAATGGCTGGAAAAAGCTCCCGGTTACACTCCGGCCGATGGAATAAAATATTGGGCCGAAACAATCAAAGAAGAGCTATGGCTGCTATTTAGCTTTAGTCAAGATCAAAAAGCTCATCGCTACTTGGAACAGGCGGAAGAGCGAATCGCGGAAGTAGAAGCAATGGCAACAAGAAAGCAATTTAAGCAAATAAACAGCACGCTCATGAAGTATCAAAGACAGATCGAAAAAGCTAAATTAATCGCCGACAAAATAAGCCAAACTAGCGCGCCAACCAATGGCTTTGATGAAAAACTGGCCGGCGGGTTGCTGCGTCAGGAAGCAGTCCTAAACGAGGTGTCGCAAAGACAAGAGATTCCAGCCAGCCAAAAAGAAACCATCAAATTTACTATGGATGTCGCTTTAAACACTTATGATGAAGTTAATAGCCGCATATTGGAACCAACCAAGTCGCAAGTCACTAAGGATGTTGAGCAAAAAATACCTAATTTAAGTCAACAACTGCCAGCGGAGTTTAGGCTGAAAGTACCGGGGTTGGAAGGAAATTGACAGTCTAATCATCATCTATAAAAAGCCAAAGTTTGCTTTAGACCCTCGTCCAAAGACACTTCCGGCTCCCAAGAAAGTTCTTTCTGGGCTAGGGAAATGTCAGGAATCAAGTTAGAAGGATACAAAATCGGAATTTGACCGGGAACTACCCCTACCCCAGTTAAGGAGGCAATCGAGTCAGCTATAGTACCAGAATCAATTGGGGTAGGGTGTCCTAAATTAATAGGGCCATCATGCTTGGCTTGAACCAAAAGGATTAAACCACGAACAAAATCGTTTACAAAACACCATGAAGAAGTAACCGAGTTTTCTGGAAGACGAATATTCCTTTTTTGCAGTGCGTCAGATAAGAAACTAGCTAATATAGAGCCGCCATCCAAACGCATTACCGGACCATAAACATTAAATATCCTAGCAATTTTTAGCGAAAGATTATTTTTTTTGCGGTAAGTGGCAATTAAAGATTCGGCAAAACGACTTCCCTCCTGAAAACAAGAACGCAAACCAACCGGATCAACATTTCCCCAGTAAGACTCGGGTTGAGGAACAACCAGCGGTTCTCCATAAACCTCAGAGCTAGAAATATGCACAAAAACCGAGCCCTTCTCTACCGCAAGATTAAGAAGATTTTTTACTCCGTTGGAAAGCGTCTCAATGATGAGCTGTGGTGATTGCGTACAATCTCCAGCGGTAAAACCGCAGGCCAAGTTAAAAATCCAAAAAATATGTTTTTTGTAATTGATTGGGGTGTTAATATCATGCTCAAAAAAACTAAAGTTGGGATCGCTTTCCAAATCGGCCATGTTCTCTCGCCGGCCAGTGGAAATATTATCCACGCACATTACCTTATATCCGGATTTAAGCAGATTACGGCAAAGGTGTGAGCCAATAAATCCCGCCCCGCCGGCCACTAAAACAGTTTTTTCTTGCAGGAACATAGAATCAATTTACAATTTTCAAAAATAACTTAAATGTCAAAGCTCAAAACTCAAAACCACAGTTCAAATCTAAAAACTAATTTAAAGTTTTAATTTGTAGATTTGACATTTGAACTTTGAGTTAACAGACAATTAAAAATGTACCATTGCAAATTTTATTGGTACTACCCTAGATTCACCTCCATATCCAATTCCGGATCAAAAACCCATTGGCGCTGATGACTCTCGTCATAATAATGCAGTATTTTTAAGCGGTAAAAAACAGCCAATGTATCTCTTAACATATTCATGATCGGTTTAAATGTGGAGGCGTGGGTAAGGTCTTCAAACTTGTAAGTCACTTCTACCGGCGCTTCATAAATCTTCTTAAATCCCAGATAGTGGGCCAGAGCCAGAATTTCAATGTCAATCGCATAGCGCTTAACCAGTAAGCGAGGTAGAACTTTTTCCAGCAATTCGCGACGAAATATTTTAATACCAGTTTGAGTGTCCTTAACTTTAAGGCCAAAAAGTACCAGGACAATGACCTGATAAACAAAACTAGTCGCCCGACGAGCAAAAGGGTAGTCCACCCGAGAAGCGGGATGTCTTTTTGAACCAATAACGGCATCCGCCCCGTACCATTTAAGGTGTTCTAGTAAAATACTCAAACCGCTCGGATTAATTTCCATTCCCGAATCTAAAAAAGCGATCAATTGACCGGATGCCCGAGCCATACCATAACGTAAAGCATATCCTTTTCCCCTGTTTGTCTGGTAGCCAATAATCTTTATTTTATCATTCGCCGATTGCCGCGCCTGCTCCAAAGAATCGTCGACTATACCATCCACCACGCCAATTATTTCATAATCGCTAGTAATTTCACCCACCGCCCTATTAATCCTTGACAGATCTTCTTTAATCGTTTTTTCTTGTTTGTAAATTGGAACAACTACGGAAAGATACATAACAACTATTAATAGGGTTTAACAAAAATAGCTGATCATCGGGCAAAACGGGTATCAAAACAGTATATTTTAAATAAAAATTCAAAACTCAAAGTTCAAAAACTAGTACAAACGGGCATCTTTAAGCATATGTTGACAATCGCAATCTCTAGTGACATCAACTTTCTCCACTACCGCTAACATTAACTTCCTAGCTTTTTCCAAATTAGCGGCAAAGACTTTACCCACTTCTTCAAAAGAAACCGGCTCTAAACCGGGAGTATTAGCCACACCGGCATCGTAATCAGTCACTAGCGCCACTACGCTGTAGCACATTTCCAGCTCCCTCGCTAAAACCGCTTCGGGAAAACCGGTCATATTAATTACCTGCCCACCCATACTAGTATACCACTGGCTTTCCGCCCGAGTAGAAAAACGCGGGCCAGAGATAACTACCAAAGTTCCCCGTTCGTGAATAGACAAACCAATGTTCTTTCCAGTATCGGCAAGCAATTTGGAAAGATAGGGACAATACGGATCGGCCAAGCTAACATGAGTTACCCACGGGTCGGAAAAAAAAGTGCTCTCCCGTCCGCTGGTACGGTCAATTAGTTGATCCGGAACAACCAAATCTCCCGGTTTAATATTCGGCTGCAAAGAACCGCAGGCCGTTACCGACAAAACCATTTTTACCCCCAAAGATTTAAGAGCAAAAAGATTAGCTTTATAGTTGATTAAATGCGGCGGCAGGTTATGAGAGCGGCCGTGCCGATTAAGAAATAGAACTTCTTTACCACCTAATTTTCCTAAACTCAAGTTATCAGAGGGCGCGCCGTATGGGGTTTCGATCTTAAGTTCTTGAGTATCTTGCAGCAAAGAATAAAAACCGGAACCGCCCAACACCGCTATTGGAACTTTTGGCAACGGCTCATGAGAAATGATGGAAGAAAAAGAAAGTATACCTTTAGAAGGTGTAGTTGACTGATCTGATACGCTCGGAGCTGACCATAAATGCAGTTTTTCGATTTGCGCCAGCGCCTGCTCTACCGATAGTGAATCTACTCGCAAACCAAATCTAAACCGCAGTTCGTTAACTAACTGCTCTTTGGAAAAATAGTTTTTCCCTTGCTCGGTAATCTTTCCAAGAAGATTTACCAAATCCTCCATAAAATTCCAAGGAAAGACAAACCACGCCCAGGAAGACTCTTGAGCATAAAAATCGGGCACAAAGGAAGAATTTTTAAGGTGGATCAGCGTGGCAGTTTTTACTTCTTCGGCCCCGCGGTCTCTCACATGATCCAACGCCAAAAGCATACTTTGGCCGGTATCGGTTATATCGTCCACCACCAAAACTTTTTTCCCGGACAGGTCCAAAGCCAACTCCTGTGAAAGTGAAGCTTTGCCGTCCGGCGAGGCGGTGACACCCCAATGGTCAATCTTTAAAGCGGCATAATTTTTAACATAAAGCCGGTCGCATAACAAACGCGCCGGCACCACCCCGCCTCGCGCCAAAGCCACAATGTAATCAGGAGAAAATCCGGCCTCTTCAATCTTTTGCGCCAAGTCGCGGGAAAGAGTTTCAATCTCCGACCAGGAAAGAAGAGTGCAATTAAAGCAGTCCATAAAAACTTACTTTATTCAGTCAAACTGATGTCCTTAAAGTAATACACCAAAAACACCAGAAGCAATAATCCATTAGCAAATATACAAGCCTGCAATACTTCAATTATACTTCCATGTCTAAACCAGATAAGAACGATTTGAATAAACGCCGCCGCCAAAGTTAGCCAAGAAACAATATTTTTCTTGATTGACAAAAAAAAGTTAACAAACACATTAACCAGACTGTAGAGGGCAATAAACAAACCAGACCAACCAAGATAATGGATTGCGCCAAAATAATCGGAACTGAAGAAAAGGCGAATCATGAAGGCCGGGAAAAGAAAATAAAAAAGGCTGATTGACAGGGAAAAACCCCCCACTAAAGCTAGGCTGTACCAAAAGACATGACGGTACTTGCCGTTGGAGCTGTGCCTTTCCGCCACTTGAGAAAACATTACAGTTACCACCGAACCGCTCACAAAAAGAATCACCCTGGCGATTACGCCAGCCGAACTATAAAGACCAGCCTCTTGAGCGCTAAAAAATTTCTTCACTAAAAGTGTATCGGTCGCAAGAAGCAGCATTAAACCCAAACTAGAAAAAAAGGCGCTCTGCCCATAAACAAATAAATCGCGCCAAGAAA
>PEYW01000039.1:32604-39213 GCA_002774225.1 candidate division WWE3 bacterium CG08_land_8_20_14_0_20_43_13
TCACGCAGAATCCAAAGAGAAAGAACAAAAACCAGCAAAGAGGAAATAATAATGCCCAGCAACGGGCCGTTATAGCTAAAACCGATAAATATGAGCAAACAACCAAAAGCCAAACGGGCGAGCCCGCTCAAAACCCCCGCTATTGACATAAATTTAAACTTTTGCAAACCTTGTAGAATACCAGTCGGTAAAGTTTGAACAACACCCAAACCAAGATTAAGCCCTACCAGCAATATTGGCCAATAGGATGGGATATTCAAAAATCCAGACAAGAAGGGAGTAACTAAACAAAAAATTAAACAGCCGCCCAAACCAAGCCAACTCACTCCCGGCAAAAAATTCTTTACTATTAAACCTACTTTATCTTCCTCGCTATTACCTTTAAGACGAGCGGAAAAATTTGAAAAGGATAAGTTTAAGGCCGAGGTAAAAACAGAAGCAATATAGATCAATGAAAGACTGGCGGCATACACGCCATACCGTTCTGGCCCAAGCATTCTTCCCCAAGCCATGTTAGCGGCATAGGCAAGAATGTTGCCAAAAGTTGAACCAATAAATAAAACCGCGCTGCCTTTTAAAAGAGGATGGGACAGAACAAAAGACAGACCGGTGGAAAGAGGGATTGGTAAAAGGCTAAGCAGTTTTTTCATAAAGGCGATAGCGGCCAAGCCAAAACCAAAGACGCACACTCACCACTTCCAAAAGCATGCGCCAAGAATCTCGCCACCAGTGCACTTTTGAGCTTTTACCATATTTCCACGGCACCGGCACCTCCTTAACTGGCAGTTCCAATAATTTTGCCAAAAAAAGGATCTCGGCGTCAAAGGCGGTCACTCGAGCCTCTTTTATTTGATGGGCCTTATCAGAATATAATCTTAATGCTGGAAGAATCGCTTTCAACGATCGGCGGGAAAATACTTTAAAACCACACTGGGTGTCTTCGTAAGGCAATCCTAAAACAAGCTTAATGATTAAATTAAAAACTCTCCCCATCCAATGACGGTAAATGGGCTCATTTTCCCGCTGCGCCCCCAAACCCTCACGGCTGGCAATAGCGATTTGGAAGTCATGGTCAGTTAACCAAACTAGCAATCGCCGTACTTCCTCAATTGGAGTAGCCAAATCCGCATCGGTAAAAAGGACAAAATCCCCTTGACTGGCACGAAGGCCTTGAAGCACTGCCGAAGCCTTGCCTTTGTGGGTAGAGCAGATTAGCAATATATTCGCTTTATCCTGAACCCAAGCACGAATCAAAGGAACTGTTTGGTCAAGTGAGCCATCATCTACCACAATAATCTCATTGGAATAGGCTTGTTCCGACAGGTAACCAAAAACAGCAGTCAATGTTTTAACAATGTTCTTTTCCTCATTGTAAGTGGGAACAATTACGCTAAGAAAAACACTCATAGGCTTAAACGCGCCAAACCACCTTTTTGTACATGGTAAAATTCCAAATTAATCCCAACAAAATCCCAATGATATAAAACAATCCATTACTAATCCAACCGGATCCAAAAAAGCCGTTCGCTAAGTATATAACTAACCATTGAATTGCCATAGAACCAAAGGCAACCAAGTTAAACTGAAATAGTTTTTTAAAATAAGAAGAACCGCCTACCGCGCTATTTCTGAAACTCCACCAGTTGTTAACGGGGAACATGACCAATATAGCCGCCTCGGCACCCAAAACAGCGGCGTTAAAAGAAGCGATAGAAGAAAACTTAAGCAATAGCGCGTAGACAACAGTTTGGATGACAAACCCCAAAGTACCCACTGCACAAACTTTTATGAACTGCTCAAGTTGGCGGTAACGAAGGGTAAAAACAACGCGCAAAGAATCAAGAATGTTGTTAGTGGGCATTTTGGAATAGCCCCTCTCCCGATCCACAAAAACAATCGGCACTTCTTTGATTACCGCCCCCAGCTCATGCAGCGAATATAATAAGTGGATTTTGTAGGCGTATTGTTTAGAAAGAAGCTTAGAAAAATCAATTTGATCCAAAAATCCTTTAACGCGAGTCGCTCTAAAACCAGAAGTAAAATCACGGACTGACCATACCCATAAAACCGCTCTCGCCACGATATTACCCAGTACACTAAAAAGCTGGCGGTCAATTCCCCAGTTAGGGGGGAGGGCGCCTCCGAAAATATAGCGAGAACCCAAAGCCACATCCGCCCCTTGCTCAATTGCCTCTACCATTGGACCAAGATAATGAGGGTCGTGAGAAAGATCAGCATCCATTTCAAATACCAAATCAGCCGACAAATTATTAATCGCGTAATCAAAACCCCGAGCGTAAGCAGCTCCCAAACCGGTTTTTTCCCCTTCCGACAAATGAATAAAGGGGTAAGTGCCCATGGCATTACGAACCAACTGCCCGGTGCCATCAGGCGAATGGTCGTCAACTACCAATAACTGCCATTCGTGATTGGAAAGCCTAACAAACTCCTCTCGCAGACAGCTAATTAAAGTAAGAATATTGTTCTTTTCGTTATAAGTTGGTACTACTACTACAATTTTCATAAATTTGCGCGGCAAAATTAACCTAGCAGATTTAACCAAAATAAGCAAATTACCGCCAAACCAACTAATAAATATTCAGCCACCACCCCCACGCTCAAACGGTTCTCCAAATAATGGTGGGTGATACCCCAACCCACATAACCGCCTACCGTAGCCAAAATGACAACGAATTGAGATACCGGCTGCCAGCGAAAAGCGAAAAAAGACACCAAGCCCAATAACAAAATAAGAAACAAGGCTAAATAATGAAAGAAATGCGCGCTATTTCTCATAAAATCATTCCAGCGCTAGTATAATATAGCGCCACTAAAACAATTGTGAGCAAACCAAAATGAGCTAAAGTGTGCCCAGACAAGCGCCTTATACCCCAATGTCTTGCCACCAGGGCATCCAAAAAGAATCCTCCGCTGGCGAAAACCACAAAAATCAGGCTGGAAAACTTGGTCAATAAAGAAAAATTAAGAAACCGTGTAGAGGATTGATGGGAAGAGGTTAGAACATAACCGGAACTGGTCAAAAAATCATAAACTATGTTTAAAGATTGGTCCTGTTTGCTGAACGGTGCGGATTCCGCGCTTGGACCGGAAACTTTAACTGGATAGGCTTTTGGTTGAACGATCGGCGAAGGAACAGCCACCGAAGAGTGCTCACGAGAAATAGCGACGGCAGATTCACTAGGCAGTACCGAAGCAATCTGAACCGGCGCGCCAAACATCTGCACCACCAAAGTGGTTTGCTCCCCATCTAAAACACCATCTACTACCGCTATACCAATCTCGCTATACCTTCCGCTCAAAACATTATCACGATGGGAAGGAGAGGCTAACCATGCATCTAATACCCCGTGACTGTCATTAAAATCACGAGCCAAATTCTCTCCAGCGAAAATATAGTCGTAGTTTTGCGCCTTAATAAAGTACCAGGGATCGGTCCCGTCCGGAGCAACATGCGCCCAATAATCATGATTAAACATATGGTGCGCTTTTTCTTCGGCGGCGCGGGAGAGGGCTTCGTTATATTTAAGACCGGACAAACCGTTATTTTGCCTAGCCTGATTAGTAAGAGAAATAATATCAGAAGAAGAAATATTGGAAGCGAACCCAAGAATACCGGGAAAACGCGCTCGAACACCGCGATTGAGAAAAATAGCGGTCAGTAAACAAACCGTATAAAAAACCCACGCCTTTTGATTAACTATCTTGGCGCGCGATTTGGTTTGAGAATGAGGTAAAACAAGCGACCATGGCAGGCTCATAAAGACAGTATAGCAAATGTCCAGGACACATCAGAGATACCACCGAGCCCTGGGTTACCAAACACCTCATGAATACTTAACCCATACCTTAGAGTGTGGTAAAGTAACCTAACTTATTTTAATTAATTGGGTGTACTGGATCTGGGTGTCCAGGACAGCAAATTGACAGAACAGCCTATCCTGCTTATACTTGTGGGAAGTATAGAAGCTCGGAGAACCAAGTGACGATCAATTTTCAAATCCAAAGGAGGTGAAATTATGTCAGAAAAACCACAAGAACCGGTGTTGTCTACAGAACAAAAATTTGCGGTCTACGATGCGGCGAATGCGGCTGGGGGGGGCACACCTAGTCATGAACTCTGGAGTTCGTTTACTCCAGAGGAAAAAAATTGTGGGGAGAGCAGGCAGGAGCTTTAATGCCAACTCTTGAAAAAGTTACTACAAGACCAGAACAACAAAAGAGTAGTAAAGTGCCAGAAACTAAATAAAACCCACCTGCTAAAGCAACGCGTCTTATCTAATCTAACATCTAATACCCCGGACTGGGCGACAATTGGGCAGAGAAATCCTCCGCCAAATCGCTGTCCCAGTCCCTATTTATTCTCGCCAAGGAAGCGCCAAGAGGAATAGATCCCGGCGAAGAATCCCAAACCGCGGTATCATTACCCCATCCTACCGCATCAATTGACTCACCAACTTCGTTTTTTAAAAACAAGTGGTCTCCCGCATTATCTAATCCGTCACCAATCTGTCTATTCAAAAAGCTAAAATGCGCCCGCCAAGCTACTGGCCAAAAGGCGCGGGTAGTAAAATCTTTAGTAATAATTAAGTAACCGCCTGGTTTAATTGCCGCTTTTGAAAGAATAGTTTGATAATCGGAATTATCCTCCAACTTCCAACCCCCCACTTCCCACCTCTCATCTGTTGGATTGTAAAGCTCTACCCACTCTTGATTGCGAATAACGGCCTGGCAGAATTTACGCTTCCAAAAATCCCGCCAAAAAGGAAAGGTGTCGTTACCCAAACAAGGTTTTTCCCAGGTAAACAGATTATTCAACCGATCAGAAGGGCTGTCCCAACCACGACCAGGCGCCACTTGATAATAAACCTCACTAATAACGATGTGGTCAATTGCTTCCCAACCCAAAGCCAAATCAAAAGTTAAAGTGCGACTTTGAAACTCGTTGTCAGCTTGATGGGAAAAAGTAAGCGTAACAAGCAATAAATGTTCCTCCGCATTGTTCAAAAAGAATAACGGTAGTGAGTCCTTAACCAAAAAATCCGACAATTTTCCCCGCCAAAGCTCTGTTCCCTCAAGAATAAAAACCACTTCTAATGCCTCTGCTAAACCACCCGTATCATCGGCTAAACCTCTTGCCACTACCATTCGGCCTAAATCGTCTTGGCTAGTTATTTTTACCCACCGTTCCACCATTTGCCCGGGAGCAAAATTGTCCAAAAAGAAGAGCGGTTCTTGCTCAAATTCTACTTTTAAAGAAGATTCCAAAGCTGCTCTAGTAATTTTAGGGCAAAGTAACGCACCCAAAAAAGTGGCGGCTACAAAAAGCGGAATTAACTTAATAGATAATTTCCTCATAAGGTCTTTACTAGCCAGTGACCAGTCACCAGCAACTAGTAACTAGCCTCCAGCTACCAGCCGGGCGTTCCGGGATTACGCACCACCATATCCAATAAACAATTATCTGTATCCACCCCTGCCGGTGAACGTTCAATTGAATCTAATCGGTGTGCATCTACTAAAGTTACTCCAGGGTGTGTCACCACTCCTTGATAGCTGACATTACCCCAAACTACCGCGTCCACCAGATTTTGTTGCGCATCGTACAAAGCCACCCAATCACCAGGATCATTAAGCCCAAAGGTGCCGCTAACGTGCTCAAGCGGAGTTGAGTGAGAACCACAACCTTGACCGCCGAAACAGTAATCCGGGTAAAATCCGTTGTATTCAAAGAAAATTAGAGCATCTTTTCCCGCCACAACACGAGAGCGAGCCGCTAAAACAGAGCCGGCAGGAAAAGAATAGATGCCCCCGCTATTTTCTCTCAAAGAAAATCCAGAAATATCAACAGAGGAAAGTGTGGGGTTATAAAGTTCTTCCCATTCATGGTTATTACCCGATATCCCATAATACATTACTTCATTTACCACCACATGATTGGTAATGGACCATTCCGCCCGCAACTTCCCCATCGGCAAAACAACTTGGCTAGAGAAGCTGGCGCGGCTAAATCCCGCCGAATAAACGAGCATTACCCAAACCAACACTCCTAAATCCAATGAACTTTTCTGAATACGGCGGGATTTAGCCGCGCCAATCAACACTCGCACTTCACTAATTATTAGAGCCAAACAAGGCAAATAAACAAGAAAAACCAATCCCCAGGCAGTACGGGAATAGATTGGCACATAACCCAAATAAGGAAGGTTAATAATCACCCGACCCAAAATATGATCCGCCTTAACCAAGTATTGATCAGCAACTTGGTTAGAATCACCTTTAGTTTGATAAACCGCTAAAGAGCCCTGTCCGGAAACCGCCGCGACCCGATGGGTAATTATCTCCTGGTTGCGCGAAAAGGAAATAACTTCGCCAGCCTTGTAATCGCCATCCAACCGAGACGCCACTCCCACTAAGTTCCCCACCGCCACTGTCGGCGCCATTGAACCGGATGTAACTGCCAATAGCCGAAAACGCCTCAAATCCAATTGATGCAGACTAGCAATAAAAGGCGACAAAGCAATAGCGGCGCAAAATGAGATATGCAATAAATGATTCTTTAGCCAAAGCATACTGAACAATCAAAACTAG
>PEYW01000007.1 GCA_002774225.1 candidate division WWE3 bacterium CG08_land_8_20_14_0_20_43_13
CAAATGGGCCGATCACTTCAATTTTATCGGTTGGTTTTAGTTTGTGTATAGCTTGGGTAACTATTCCGAGCTTCCTCACTGCCAATTGCCATTGCCTTCGGTTGTCCGGGTCGCTAGTGGGGGCAAATGGCGCTTGCCCGAATCCCGGCATATGTACCTCTATAATTTGTCCTGGTTTAAAATTTAGTGTCTCTTTAAAGGTAAATAATGTTACATCAGCTGACAATTCTTGTGTTGCTAAAAGTTCATATTTTTTTGATGAGTATGCGAGATTCATGTTTTTATTTTACAATATCAATAATGATCTACAAAACAAAATACCTCTATTCCGATATCAACGGTAAAATAAAAATAGTGACTAATAAGATAACTGGCAAAAGCTCTGTTGCTGTTGGTGGTTTACATCAAAGCGGCCAGTTGCTCATCAATTTATGGAAACAGGTTATTAAGAGGCTTCCCCGGGCTTTCCAGCCGGCGAAGACTCTGTTGTTGGGGGGAGGGGGTGGAAGCTTATTTCCTTTAATCAAGAAATTCTACCCGCAATTGACTATCACTGCTGTGGAAAAAGATCCGGTGATGTGGTCACTGGCCCAGGAACTGTATCCTCAATTTGCTCAATCTACTAAGGCAGTCATCACCGACGCTCAAAATTATGTTAAAGAATCACAAGAGAAATTTGATTTGATACTAGTTGATTTATATGTGGGTAAAGATATTCCGGAGTTTGTTTACACGCCTGATTTTATTCTAGCTTGCCGGAAACTTCTTACTAAAGAGGGATTTTTGATAATTAGCTTTCCTGTTTACGAAGGTCGAGATTTGCTATTAGATAACTCGTGGAGATCACAAAAAGAATTTGGACTATCACCAACTATTGTAGAAACAAATACTACTCATTTTGCCATTTATAGTAAGTAAATTCGTTTATGGAAAAACAAGAATCCAAGATTGGAGCTTGCGGTATCGCGTGTTCAGTCTGTAAGCTATTGCTCAATTAGCCTTTGCAGATTTTCGTAAATATTAATTCCGGCCGGGCAGTATGTACTGCAACGGTTACATCCCACGCATCCTGGTTGACCATACTCATCAACCATTCTTACGAATTTGTGGTAATACCAATTATAGAATCTTTCCTTAATAGTCGGAGCAAAGTTGCTGCCGCCTGCTATTGCGTGAAAGCTCTTAAGTAGACAAGAGCTGGCGCGCCTTAGTTGTTGAGGAGGTTGGGTAAGCGTGTTTTTTTCCTCGCGATCAAAGCAAAAACACAAGGGGCACACATAGGAGCAAATTCCACAACCCAAGCATTTCTGCGCCATCTCTTCCCATATTGGATGGTTTTTGTTTAACACCGCTTTTTTTAATGCCGGTATGTTTTTTAGTAAATCGTTTCCGTTTACTTTATCTGCCGGCTGGTATTTTTGAGAGGTTATAACTTCAAAATACTTAGATTTAAGCAGCTCCTGTCCTAACAGCGTCCCTGGAATTGCTAAGTACCCGTTGTTTATTTTGTCCAAAAAAAGATCACACCTGCTTTTGAGATATTCGTGTTGATCGGTAAAAAAAGCGTCTTTTTGCTGGGGATAGTCCACTCCTACAATGACGAAGTTTTTTCTAATGTTTTGGTAAATTGGGTCATTAATCGGTTGGGAAAAAATTCTGTCTAGATAATTAATGGCATCTAAATCGGCTAGGTGGACGCCAAAAAGAAGCTGTTTTTGTTTATTGGTGGCACTCTCTTTGCTGTAAGAAAAAGGTATTATCAATTTGGCGGGTGGTAAGAATGACAGAGAGTAATCTAGTCTAACTCTTTCGGGAAAGACCAGGTGTTTAAAAGCTATTTGTTTTCCTTCAAGTTGAGGAGCATAAACTTGAAATTTATTTTGCAGTTCTCTTATTAAAAGTGGAATGTTGCCATTAGGTAGGTATTTTTTCATATTAAGTAAAATTTAGCACTTTTGGCAGTTCTGTCGTAAGTGCTAAGATATACAAGTTACTTATATGATTAAATTAAAAAGCCTTAAAGACTTAAAAATTGAACCAGGTACTAGAGTTTTTGTGGCAATTGATGCCGATGTTCCTATTAATAGTTCCGGTCAGGTTGAAGATGATTTTAGGTTGCGCGCGTTGCTTCCCTCTCTTAATTTCTTAGTTAAAGCTGGAGCTGTCTTAACTCTTGGCGGTCATTTAGGACGTCCCCAATCAAAGCTCGATTTAAGATTGTCTTTGCTGCCAGTTAAGAAGGTTTTAGAAAGTTTATTGAAAGTCCCAATAATTTTTTTGGATAATCCCTTGAGTCCTGTTTCTGCGGGAGTGGTGTCTAACGCTTTGCCAGGGACGGTAAATATGCTGGAAAACCTGCGTTTTCATCCGGGAGAGGAGAAAGGCGATTTGGTATTTGCCAAGGTTTTAGCTCTTTATGGTCAGTTCTATGTAAACGAAAATTTTGCTACCTCGCATCGTCGCGATGCCTCTTTAGCGGTTGTTTCCACTCTGCTGCCCTCGGTAGCTGGGCTCCGTTTAGTGGAGGAAGTGGACATTTTACAGGATTTTAGACATAATGCTCCCAAGCCGTTAATATCAGTGGTGGGTGGGGTTAAGGTAGCCGACAAAGGTTCGGTAGTCAAGCAGCTTTCCTCTTGGTCAGATTATGTTTTGGTTGGTGGGAAGGTGGGTTTTGAATTGGCAGTGAAAGATGTTCCGAGTAATGTAGTTTTGCCCCAAGATGGGATTGAAGGTAAAGACCTTGGACCTAAAACTATTGCTGACTATCTTTCGTATATTAAGCAGGCTAAATCTGTTTTATGGGTTGGGCCATTGGGTTTAGTGGAGCAGAAGGCATACCAAAAAGCGACAAAAATACTCTCTTCCGCCGCGGTAGATACAGCAGACAGTGTTTTGATTGGTGGCGGAGATACTCTTAAAGTGTTTAAAAATTTTAGACTTTTGTCCAAGGTTACTTGGGCATCAGTAGGTGGGGGGGCAATGCTTTCTTTTTTGGCTGGGAATGACCTGCCCGGTCTTACAGCTTTACTTGTCTAATGAATCTCCGGTTTTAGTTTTGCGGTATATAATTTTTTATTTATGTTGGTAGCGGGTGCAATAGGGAAATGTATAGGCTGTCGATTATGCTCTTTTTACGCCGGGTTGTTAAGCCAAAACCTAGCCGGGTTAAACTGTTCCTGCGTCAGAATTGATTACCACGCAGATGTTGATTCCTTTACATTAGCAATTGATCCTGGATCTTCTTTGGGTAAAAAAGATTTTGAAAAGATTGTTAAATTATGTCCTCGCCAATGTTTGGAGATCGCCTCTTAGATATTTTTTATGCTTAAATCGGGAAGAATTTTATTTGTTAATACTGATTCCGTGCAGGCCGAAGCAAAAATACAGCCCGAACTTAGCGACTCTATAGGAGGCTTGGCTCAAGCCGTTGCCTTGTCAAGTTTGTATCCTCAAGCCAGGTTTATTTTTTCTTTGGGTCCGCTGACTGGGTTTATACCATTTTGTTCGTTTGGATGCGGCTATTATTTTATTGAATCTTCTTGGCAGAGTTGTTACTGGGGTGGTCTTTTTCCTAGTGCGTTAAAAATGGCTGGTTATGATGCTTTGGTTTTATCTGGAGAATCTTCCGGTTCTTTCAATCTTGGTATTTCTTCTCAAACCGTGCGTTTTGGCGCGGATTTAGTAGGAGATATATTTCCTCAAGAACGGTATTCTAGTCACATGACCTACACCGGCAGTCAGTTTGTTATTGATGGGCGAATGGTTTTATCAAGCAAACCGGCCTATGCATTAAAAAAAATTGGAATTTCGCGGATATTTATTCAAGGAGATGCTTGTGTTCCTGTTAGCGACGGAGAGGAATTATGTCTTATTATTGAAGATCTTCTCGGTAAAACCAGATTGCTTGCCACACTGCCAGGCCAAAATCATTCTTGTTTTTTATGTCCCGCCGGTTGTGAGCAGGCTGATTCAGTGTTTAGCCGACATACTTCGCCTTTGGGTAGCTGTTTAGTGGCGTGTCCTTTGGCCCAACCAATTTTTAATGATAATGGGCTTGTTTTTTCCTGTTTGCGCGCTTTAGGTTACTCATATAACCATGATCAGATTACTCGAGTAGAAAAGTTTGTTTCTAGTTATCTTTAATTTATGTATGTACTTAGTAGCTAATTGGAAGTGTAATAAAGATCTTAATCAGGTACGAGATTGGTTTTATGCTTTGGAAAAAGAGGCTGAATCTTTGTCTGCTGGCTCTCCTGATATGGTAATCTGTCCGCCAATTATTTACTTGCCAATCTTATCAAGTTTGATTCTAGAGCGAGGTTTAAACCTTTCTTTGGGTGCCCAGTTCGTTTCTGGACGCGGATTCGGCTCTTATACCGGTGATATCTGCTCGGAAATGATTTTACCCTGGGCATCATATGTTTTGGTTGGGCATTCCGAAACGCGCCATTCGCACTGTTTGTCTAATGAACAAGTGGCTTCCTGTCTTGATTCATGCCAACGCGCTGGTTTGCGAAGTATAATTTGCGTCAGCGATTTGGATCAAATCACTTCTCTTAAAGAAATTTCTACCGTTCCTTCCGGTCAATTGTTCGCTTATGAACCTCTACACGCCATCAGTCGCGACGGACAATTGAATCCGGCGGACCCTTCTGAAGTAAAAAGCTTTATTACCGCAGCCAAAGACTTGGTTCCCACCGCCCGTTTTTTGTATGGGGGAAGTGTCAGTTTAATTAGTCTTAATAGTTTTCTTGATCTGCCTTTGGCTGGGTTTTTGATTGGACAAATGAGTTTAGACCCCGTTATTTTTGCTCAATTAGCCAAGAAATTATATGAATTCCAGAAAAAATAAAAAAAAAGGTTTGATTTTGCTGTCAATTTTTATCCTTTTGGCTTTGGTGGCTTTTGCTGGTTGGCGATTACTTGGCTCAGCGCCGCTAACATTTTTAGCGACTATTGCTTCTGGCGCTAACCTCAATCAATCGAACGATCGAATCAATGGTCTTGTTTTGGGGATTGATCGAAGAACATTGTTAACTTCCTCTCAACATGGATTGCTTACCGATACAATAATGCTGGTGAGCTATGATATAAAGTCAAAATCATTGGCGGTGGTTTCTTTGCCACGTGATTTATGGGTTCCTTATTCGGATTTGCCGCCTAATTTGACCAATGCCAGTGGCAAGATTAATTCCGTTTACGCTACCTGTTTAAACACTATCTTAAAGCCCGCCTGTTTAAAAAATTATGGCTCTAGTGCGGAATATACTGCCAAAACTTTGGAAAAAATTCTTGGTTTGCCCATTCATTACTACGCGGTAATTGGTTTTGACAGTTTTGTAAGGATGGTGGATATTCTTGGCGGTGTGGATATTGAAGTTAGAAACGGTTTCGACGATTATATGTATCCAATTCCCGGTTTAGAGGATGTGTTGCCGGAGGAGAATCGCTATGAGCATTTGCACTTTGAGCCTGGCTGGCAGCATTTTAACGGGCAAACAGCTCTAAAGTTCGCGCGTTCCCGCAAAGCCCTAGGCCCCGAAGGCTCGGATTTTGCCCGTTCCACCAGGCAACAGCAGGTAGTAGCGGCTCTCAAGTCAAAAGCTTTGTCTTTGGAGACTTTAACTAGCCCCGACCGTCTTAAAAGTTTGTATAGCGAATTTTCTGACGCATTGGAGACAAATGTTTCTTTGGGTGAGGCGCTAGAAATAGCTAAGATTTTTTCTCAAGTTAGCTTCACTAACTATTATGTTATGAACGGCTCCTCTCCTGATGATCCCCAATTGCTCTACGACATTATAGATGAGAACTTATATGATGGGCAGTATGTTCTTGTACCCAAGGCGGGGGACTACTCCGCGTTGCAGGATTTCTTTGCTCATATTTTTGAAGAATGAGCTTGTGGGAAATATCTTATGTTTTATCTTTTTTGCGGTCCTGACCTAATTAAGAGCCGCCAGGCTTGGTTGGATTATCGTGAGCAGTTTAAAGATACTATTATTTTTTCCAAGGACGATTTTTCCTTGTCCCGTTTTGAGGAGGTTTTGCGCTCCCAATTCCTCTTTTCATCCCCCCCGCCTATTTGTTTGGAAGGCTTGCCGGACCTGCGTGTTTTTAAAGGTCTTCCCAATCTTCTTTCCCAATACTGCTCTGTTAGGGATATTTGTGTTTGGGTTGATAAAGGATTGGCTTTTACTCATGTGCTTGTTAAGTTGGCAAAGGAAAAAGGACGGCTTTTTTCTTACGAACAAAAGCAGAGCGAGTTAGTTTTTGTTTGGCTGGAGGCAGTTTTTTCCAAACAATCGCCAAAGGCTTTTAGACTGTTGAGCCAAGTACTTGAAGAGGGTGGGAGCGGCATTTATTTGATCGCCTTAATGGTTTCGCAGACTCGCAGCTTATTGGCGTTATCTCAAGGCTGTAAGTACATGGAAGAAAAACACCCTTTTTACTTAAAAAAACTTCGTCCGCAATTAAAAAATTATAATCGGGAGTTTCTTTGCGATGCTTTGGCTGTCTTGGCCGAAGCTGATTACAAAGTCAAAACCGGTCAACTGTTGGCGGAAAATGCGGTTTGGAGCTTATCTTTTATGTTTCTGGAAGTATGAACCTCTGGTTTTCCAGTTATTTTAAGCCTGTCAAATATCAAAAGTACTATTCGTCAAGCGATCAGTTCCCCACCAGTTCTTTCGGCTGGTTCGTTTCAAAGCTTATTGCGTGTTTAGCCTTGAGTTTTGGCACAATAATTTTGCTGAATCAGTTTATTATTCCTTGGTTTTTTTACAAAGGCGACCGTGATTTTTTTCCTTCCGTGCCCTCATCCTTTCATCCGAGTTATTCTTCCAACACTTCCATTCAAGCGCAAGACAATGTTCTTGGCGCGAGCGGCACTGCTTCTGCCACAGAGCCTTTTTTTGAGTTATACATACCAAAACTTTCAATTTACAGAGCCACGGTCGAGGTTAATGCTCAATCTCTTGTTCCGGATAAATATCTTGGACATTATCCCGGTTCTGCCCTGCCGGGAAAGCCCGGTAACACTTTTGTTTTTGGTCATTCCGCTCTTAGGGCTTTTTATCAACCAAAAAAATACAAAACAATTTTTTCCACGCTTTCTGATTTAGTAACGGGTGATTATATTTATTTGGATTACCAGGATAATATGTATATCTATCAGGTTGAGAATAGCCTTGTGCTCGCGCCAGAGCAGGTTAATCCTTACGACACAATTGCCCCGGCTAGTCTGGGCCGTTCTTATTTAACTTTAATGACTTGTATTCCCCCCGGTTTGGATACAAAGAGGCTGTTAGTGATCGCTCGTTTGGTTGGTATTGACTAGTTAAGGATAGCTATATAGCTTGGGAGCAGTTGGCGCTTCGATGGCTGTCCGTGCGGTGGTAAACCTATAGAAGTCACAGGTGTTGAGTGTTTTTGAGTCGGTTTCCACGCAACCGTCTTTCCCATAGATTTTCTCCTGTGAAACTATTTTAAAATAATAAACCGTGTTTGGTTCCAGCTCCTTAAGACTGACGAAATGATTTTTATCTGTTCCCAGCGATTGGGCCTTAAGATTGGGTTGAACATCTTTCCCGTAGATAATGCCGCTTTCATTGGTTGGCTTTCTTGTTTGCCAGATTATGTTTACTGAACCAGAACCTACTGCTATTTGCACATTCTCCGGAGTTGCTTCGCTGCTTGCAAAACCAATATATTTGAAGCCTTGAGGAATTAGAGTAGTGGTAAAAATTATGCCTCCGCTTACTACCGCTAAAATAATAAATGTTTTAAACCCCCTTTTTGCGCTGTAGGTGTTCATACTGTTTTTTTAGTTAAAGACCCTATCGCTGCCACAACGAATATCAAGCCAGCTGTTAAGATGAAAATGGTTGGCTGATAGTGGGCAGTATTTGGTAGGTTAGTTGATAGGATAGTGGCAGTGGCGCTGCCAGTGGCGATGGGGGAGGTGGGGGATGGGGTAGCAACGATAGTTACTGTTGCAGTTACAGTGGTAGTCGGTGTGTTAGTGGGAGAATCATCATCCACAATAAAGTCAATACTTGTTTGGCCTCTTGTTTTGATTGGTAGGGAGAGCCACCCCCCCAGCATCAAAAAAACACTTGTTATCGCGATAAGTTTTTTTTGAAAGGTCATAGAATGTTTATGTCTCTAAATCTGGCATGATTGATCATCATTTTCTTGCAAACACAAATTAGCCGTTACTCTGTAACTGCCGCTTTTTATTAAAGTATACTCCACGCTTCCTTTATACAGACCGGATCCTTGGTTACTTAGTTTGGTTGTGCTTAATTGAGTTATTTCATTTCCATTTTGATTAATAATAAATTTAATCATTTTGATTTCCGGTCCTGGAGAATTGTCGGTTTGCAAATTTGATTTAGCTAAGCAACTAAATATCACTGTATCGTTGGTTTTTGGATCCTTGCCCGGATTTGTTTTATTATCTATTGTTAGTTTTTCGCAAGAGAGCGTGTAATCTGTTAGGGCGGGGACGGTAATTTGAGTAGAGCAGTTGGTGCCCTCCCCCCCAGATTTTTCGCTAATACCATCGGTAATACTTACCCAAGCGGTGTATGTTTTTGATTGGCCTTGGTTGTTTGGCGGAATATTCCAAATCACTTCTTTTGCTTGTCCAGAAAGATCATCTCCTCCCCATGTGTAAAAAAGAATGTCGTTATCGGGATCGTAAGCATCAACGGTTAATGTTACTTCCCCTCCTTGGTTTGGAAGATTATTAATATTTGGCTGTTTGATTATCCCTTGGCAAACGGGTGCTTTATTTTGTGTAGTGTCACAAGTTTGCTTTTCAGCGCATTCACCTGTGTCGTAGCAGATAATTGGATTGCTTAGTTCGTTAAGACAGCAAATGCCTTTGTCGATAGGACAGTTGGAATCCTTAGCTTGGCAGTAAAAGTCCTCTTTATATCCCCAACTTTGGCAGACAGTATAACTGCAAAGGAAGTTACATTCTTGGTCAGCTCGGGGCAAGTCAACAATCACATTGCTTTGACAAAAGAGCTGGCTTCTGTACCCTTGCGCAGATAAACACTTTAGACAATCTCCTGTTTTAATAAAACCATCACCTCGACATGGTTCTCCTACCTTTCCCGCGTAGCCAGGTTTTGGAGCTACTTGCTTGCTGTTTTTGATCGCATTGGCTATCAAAAGAGCGCTTAAAGTTAAGAAAATAAGAATTAAGACCAGAATACAGATGGAAAGAATTTTTCTCTCTATCGCAAATTTTTTAATAGGGTTAGTAATTAGTTTTAATCGCTCTTTAAATTTAGGGCCCATAGATTTTCTGGACAGTAGAAATATCTAAAATAGGGATCAGTTCTTCAGACTGTACTAAAATTTCCTCGGGAATATTTTGTTTTTTCGAAACTCCCATACTTTCGAAAACAATCCATCCGGTTATGGTAATCAGTGTAGTAACAAGCAAAATAATTATATCTTTACTCATCATTATAATAATATGTTTTTAGTTTTAAATTGGCAATCAGGTACTCCTGCTCTGTCTTTGTATCTTCTTTAGATGTCAATCTTAAAGCTTCTATTTGGAAGATACGTTCGTTCGTTTCTATTCCTTTAATAAAGTTAAATATGTTATCTTTGGTTCCCGTAGCGAGTAACTCAAGCTTCATTAATTCTATTTTGCCAATATTCTTTTGGGATGTATCTTTGCTAAAACTAATTCTGCCTATTTGGCACAAGTTGTTCGCGGCAATTTCCTCCAAAGTATTAAGTAATTTGGAGGAGGCTTGGTTGGTAGGGATAGCATCTTCAATACTTTTTAAGTATTGCCTTTTTGATAAATAATCCTCCCGTGCTTGGGTGATGGCATTACTTTTTTTATCTAAAGCTTGGTTTATCTCACGGTATTGCTTGATTTGTGTTAATAGACTAATAACGGTAATGGCAGCTGGTTTTATGGCAAACCAGCCAAAAATTATCAAGGACGACAAAGTAAGTCCTAGGATGGTGTATTTTTTCTTTTCCGAATCGACAAGATAAGGTCTTATTGATCTTCTCCACGCCAGAGAAGTATGTTGTCCGTATTTTACCCAATCCGGTTGGTCGCTCATAAATAGATTTGAATCGAAAACTTATAATCTTCTGACCCTTTATTGTAAGAATTGGCTGTAAGCACGATCCTTTTATAGTTATAAGTTTTCTTTAGGTTGGTCGCGATTTGGGCAATAAGGTTTGGGTTTTTTACTTCGCCAGTTATTTGGATAATACCTTCTTCGTAGGCAATATCATGCAAAATCAATTTTGGAGGTTGTGAGGCTATTATGTTAGCTAGGTGTTGGGAAAGGTCGAAATTTGTTTTTTTAATTTCATCTATCGCTTTTATTTTTGCTTGCGCTTCCCGGTAGTTTTTTTCGAACTGCTGTCCCGCAGAAACCAATGTGCTTCTATGCTCCATTAGCGAGATTTGATCGCTAATCTCTTTGTCTAATACAAATCGGCAGGCAAAAACCGCTAAGACTATGGCCTGTACGGTAAAAATGATTATTCGGCCAATGGTACTTGCCCAAATGAGAAGTTTTTTGCCGAAGGTGTACTCTTCAAGTTTTTTCTTAGTGAGTAATTCTATTCCAGTTTTCATGGGCGGGCTTAGTCTTTTACCGCTCTTACTGTTAGGATAACTTGCTTATCCTTGACACCCAGCGGCTAGCTTTATTCTTATGAAAGAGTTTCTTTTTGGCCGCTTTGTCTACGGCTTGCTGCGTTTGACGCAGCAGTTCCGTCTTAACTTCCGATGTGGCTTCTGGATCTTTTTGGATTTTTTTCAGCTTGGTTACCAAGTAACCAACCCTAGCTTTTAGGCTGGCATTGCGCTTAACTCTTTTTTTATCTTGACCGATCTTTTTGATCGCCGACTTAATGTTAGCCATATATGTTAATTATAACTGTTACGATTAAAAATATGTACTGCAATTTACCACCTAATTGAGCTTTAATCAAGTGGGGGGTATTATACTAAGTTATGGTTTCTAATCTTCTAAATAAGAGCAAGCGTTGGCTAGGCACCAAACAAGAAGGTATTATCTCCGCCGCTTTGGTGGTAATGCTCATTGGCTCTTTTTCTCGTATTCTTGGTTTGGTTCGCGACCGCCTTTTGGCCCATTTTTTTGGTTCTTCCGCTGTCTTGGGTGTTTATTTGGCTTCAACTCGGATCCCAAATTTGTTTTTTGATTTGTTTGTTTCCAGTATTATTGCATCTTCTTTTATTCCTATTTTCAGTCGCGCTTACGAGAAAAATAAACAACGTAGTTGGCGAATTTTTAATGCCGTGGCGGGATTTAATCTAGTGCTTCTCCTTGTTTTTGGCCTTTTTTTCTTTGTTCTTGCCTATCCGATTTCTCGTCTGATCGCTCCCGGTTTTGACCCCGAACAAATAAAATTGATGGTTAGCTTGTCACGCATTATTTATGCCTCTCAAATCTTTTTTATTCTGGCGAGTTTTTATACTACTTCTCTGCAGGCTTTGCAGCGGTTTCTCTTGCCAGCGCTAGCGCTGTCGTTTTACAATTTGGGAATAATTTTGGGTATTGTTGTATTATCGCCAAAAATAGGAATACATGGTCCAGCTTGGGGTATTATGTTTGGTTCCTTTCTTTACTTTTTGAGCCAAATTCCTTTGGTAGCGTCTCTGGGATACAAATTTAAACTATCTTTTAACTGGCGTTTAGAGGAAACAAAAAAAATTATCTGTCTTTCTACTCCGCGAGTCTTAAGCGGATTAGTATTTCAGGTAGATGCAACTATGGATGTTTTTTTTGCTTCGCTTATCTCCGCGTCTTCATTAGTGTTTTTTAACTTTGCCCAGCATGTGCAGTTTATGCCGATCAGCTTAATTGGACTAACAATAGCCCAGGCATCCTTGCCAATCCTGTCCTCTTACGCAAATAAAGAAGATTGGGATAATTTTAAAGCGGTATTTTTAAACTCTTTTCATCAAATGCTGTTTTTGGTAGTTCCGATTAGCGTAATGCTTGTTACTTTGCGTATTC
>PEYW01000037.1:0-10363 GCA_002774225.1 candidate division WWE3 bacterium CG08_land_8_20_14_0_20_43_13
AATCGCCGCCAAACTAGCGGGTGGGGGAATTGGCAAAACTTCTTACAACCAAGTTTTAGGTATTTATCGCCACGGCCTACTCAAAAAAGTTATCTGCGATAGTGCCAAGGAAGGCCACGAATTGGACACCCGTTTAGTTAAAAAGATTCACGCCTCTTTTTTTGAGAGATTAAAAATAATACCGCTCAAGTACCAATACGCCCTAAAAGATAATCTCTATGATCTAATGACATTGCCGCATTTGCAGGAGGCGGAAATTTTTCATGTTTGGAATGGACATGGCTACCACTGTTTGGACAAGATGTCCAAGTTTGGCGCGCTCACGGTGGTGGAACGGGCATCTTCGCACATTAATACTTATGAAAGGCTTTTACAGGAGGAATATAAGCGGTGGGGAATTTCTTTGAATCCGGTTTTGTCTTGGGCCAAAAAAAGAATGTTAGAGGAGTACCAAAAGGCTGATTTTATCTCTACTCCTTCGGAATTTTCTTATCAATCAATGATTGAGGCGGGAGTGGAAACAAAAAAATTAGTTAAGTTACCTTACGGCGTTGATGCTAGCTACTTTGTTCCTGGTAATTCGGAGCAAAAAAACGACCATTTTACTGTTTTATTTGCAGGGCAAGTCGGTTTTCGCAAAGGGGTAGTTTATCTTCTAGAGGCGTGGAAAAAGCTGAATCTGCCAAACGCAAAATTGGTCATTTTGGGGGAGATTTTGAATGAGTTTGTGGATGTTGTTGAAAAATATAAAGAGTTGACTTCGGTAGAGTTTACCGGTTTTAGGGAGGCTTTGCCTTATTTTCAATCCTCGCATTTGTTTGTTTTTCCATCGCTGGAGGAAGGCAGCGCTTTGGTTACTTATGAGGCTCTGGCCTGCGGTTTGCCGGTAATTACCACTTTTGAATCTGGATCGGTAGTGGAAGATGGTATGGAGGGTTACTTAGTGGGGGTTCGCCAAGTTGATCAAATTGCTGATAGAATTAGGCATCTTTACGATCATGTAGATCTTCGTGATAGTATGAGCCGAGCCGCCCGCCGCAAGGCTTTGGAGTATACTTGGGAGGCTTGTGGAGATAGGTTGGTGGGGTGGTACAAAGGGTTGGTATAGTTACTTATTTTTTTATGAATTACATAATTGCGATCTTATCTTCTCTGAGTATTGGTACTCTGTTTGGGTATTTTGTTAAAGATGCGCTTGAAAGAAATTCGGAAAATAGAAGAAGAATTAGAGAATCTAGGGAAAAGCAGTACACAGACTTTTTGAATAACTTGATGGGTTTTTTTCAAGGATGGGAGGACGAGGGTGACAAATCTACAAAGCTAACTAAAAGTGATATCAAGATGTGTGGTGTCAATAGATGTGAAATATGTCTCTTTTGAAGTACCGCTACAATAACCCTAAAAAATTCTTCCAATTTTTAATTAAAAACTGGCCGGTTTGGTTTTTGCTGGCTCTTTCGCTCTCAAAATATATTGCTTTAGGCAATGGTTTGGTGCTGGGTGAGCCGGATGAGTATACTCACGCCCGAGTGGCGGCTAGTTTTGCGCAAGGTTGGGTGCCCAAAGACGGCAATAATGTTTGGTTTTACGAACTACCCGGTTACCCATTTTTAGCCTATCTAGTAAACTTTTTTACTCACGATTATTACATAGCTTTGCGGATTGTTTCTGCCAGCGCCGCTTTGCTGGCGACTTTGGGGATTTATTGGCTGGGGCAGATTATTTTTGAAGAGGGGAAGCATCACCGTGCTAGTCTTGCTGATTTTGGTCAGCGTGATGAGCGATTCGCTTACAAAAGTTTTATTACTGCTTTGTTGTATACTCTTTCGCCACTGGTGGTTTTTTACGCTCGGGTAGGGATGTTAGACAGCTCTTTGGTTGCCTTTTCGTTTCTATTTCTATTTAACCTGCAAGCGTCAATAAAGAAAAAATCTTTGTGGCTGGGCGCGTTGTCGGGAATATTTTTGGGAATAGCTTTGCTGGTTAAATATTCAGCTCTGATTTATGTTGGCTTATTGGGTTTGGTTTTTATTATTTGTTCTTGGCGGGCCACTTTTTCTGGTTTTGGCGCTTGGCGGTCATGGGGGGATTTAAAAAAGAACTTCGCTTTCCTAGAGTTTCTTAAGTTAGATACCGTAACCACCCTCTCTTTGTTTGTAGGTGGCTTGCTTGCCGGCCCGGTAGCCTTTGCTTATTGGCGCTTTGACAGTTGGCATTTTAAACAGCATTTATACACCAATCTTGGTTTTATCACTGACTTTTGGCGGAATGCCGGTTCATCGCTGTCTATTTTTAGCTACTTGGGAAGTTGGGGTTGGTGGTTGGGTTTACCGATCGGGATTTTGTTTCTGCTGGGTATTTTGCCGGCCCTTCGTGATTACAAGCGTTGGGGAGTGTTACTGGGTGGGTTGCTTCTTACTCTTTTTGTTTTAGTTAGGCAAAAGCCTTTTTACCCGCGCTATTTTTTGATGGTGGTTCCTTACGTCGCCGTGATCGGCGCTTATGGGTTTGAGTTGCTTTGGGAATTGTTGAGCTGGTATTGGTCTTTAGTGAGAAAAGACTTAACTTTAAAATGGAATGAGCGCTCCTATTTTGAATTGCTAATTTTGCTAGTGTTTTTATTGGTGATGCCTTGCGCGGAAGCGTGGCATTCCAGTCAGCACCGCTTAATTGAGAATGCTTCTGCTTACATAAGCCAGAATGCTGATCAGGAAAATCCTTGGGTTTTTACTAATTATTGGCCGAATTTTTTCTCGGCGGCCGTTCCTACTGATTGCGCTACTTGGCTGTCCGATTCGCCTTGGGAAACCACGGCTTTTATACCGCAAGAATCCCGTTCCGCTTTAACGATTCTTGACCGAGAAGGCGGTTGGGTGGTGCTGGAAAATTTGTATTCTTATTCCAAAATGTTTATTTCCCCGCCCGCCCGCGCCAATGCGTGGCAAAAGATTCGCGATCAATACGAGCCGGTTGCGGTTATGGAAGACCACTCTCCCAATTTTCCTCATTTTAAAACCAGCTTAAATAAAGCGGGGGTTTATCAAATAATCAGTGCTCAATCTTCCGGAATTGGCCAGTAAGTGGCTCCGGTGTTAACGCGGTAAATGCCGTTGAGGAAATTTTATTAAAAATAAAGACCAGAAATGTGGCGTTTCTGGTCTTTTAAGCAATGTACCTTTTTCTCTATAACAGGAATTTGGCTTTAAGGCGATTATTCTCGTAGTACGGAATAATTCCTTCTTTGCCGAAAGAGTGGATTAAAACATCTTCCAATTCACCCAGCACTAGCTTTGTAATGTTCGAGCTTTCCAGTACCATAATTTCAATGGTGGCTACTCCGACAACTAGATCAATCGCGACGCTTGCTTGGATGGCGATCTCTGGCCACAGGAAAAGAATATCAGTTGTTGAACAGAGTTCCTTGAGGGTTGTATCTCCATACATTTCTTCTGTGTCAAATTCTGCGGCCCAGATAGCGTCAAACTTTTGAATGAGCTTGAGAGCGGCAAATGCGTTTGCCTTTACTTTTTCATGATCAATAACAACAGGTTTCATCAAATTTTCTCCCTTCTTCATTGATAATCATATTATAACTACTTTCTTTTTTCTCACAAGGTTTAAGAAGCATATTAAATAGCGTACTATTGGTCTATGGTTACTGTTGGGAAAGGAGCAAAAATTAATCAATTCGGGGTTTTTTTAGTTTTTACCTTGATCCTGCTTTCATTGGCTAAAATTTACCGTTTAGACGGAGCGGTTGTTTTAGGCGATCCGGATGAATGGACTCATTGGGAAGTGGCCAAAAGTTTTTCTACTTCAGTTTTTCCTTCCTTTTCCGGTGGAGCGTGGTATTACTCATTGCCGCTTTTTCCGGCTCTCGGTTTTTTGGTCAATTTGCTCGGCCGCTGGTGGCCGGTTCTTTCGCTTGATCACGGCTTTGTCAGCTTGAGATTAGTGTCGGTTATATCCTCCCTGGCGCTAGCCTTGGGTATATTTTTCTACCTGCGCCAAAAAGCCGGGGTTTGGGCGGGGTTTGGCGGAGCTGTGGTTTGGTGTTTACACCCGTTTGCCACCCACTTTAGCCGCTTGGGCTTGCTGGAAGTTCCAGTAACAGCATTGTGTTTTTTGTCTTTCTTTGCCTATGACTGGGCGGTTTGTAAAAAGAGCAAGCTTTGGGCGATTTTGTCTGGATTACTTCTTGGACTGGCGATTTTGACTAAATACACGGCTTTAATTCTATTCTTTTTCTATTTTTTACTACTATTTTTTTCTTGGATAGTTGGAGTTTGGAAGCGCCGTTACAAACAATTTATTTTTACCTTCTCGTTAGTGAGGATTTTGCCTTTGTTTGTTTCCGGATTTATGGTTTTGCCGGTGCTGGCTTTTTATTATCTTAATGATCCAGTGAGTGTCAAAATTCATACTCTTGTTAATTTGATTTCTTGGGAAAGATTTACCGGCGCGCGATTGTGGGTGGGGGAAAACTATTTTAAGCTTGGGAGCGGGTTGTGGTGGGTAGGTTGGCCTCTTTTGCTTTTAACGGTAGTTGGATTATTCCTCGCGCTGATTTCCAAACATCGGCGCCAATTTTATTCGCTGGGTTTTTTTTGTTTGTTTAGCTCGATTTCGGTGGTTATTAGAGAGCCTTTCTACCCTCGTTATTTTTTGTTTTTGCTTCCTTTTTTTGCTATTTTTTCTGGTTTAGTTTTTGGTTGGTTAGTTGATAAGCGGGGGAAAATAGGTTTGGTTTTGTGCCTTGTTGTGATCGGTTTATTATTGCCTGGGTTCAAAAATGGTCTTAATTCTTCCTATTCGCTTATTTTAAAAAATCTCGCTTACGGTTCTTTTGATTCTGGTTTTCAATATCTCTTTTCCAATTACTGGCCTCATATTGTTGGTCAAAATAGCTTTGCTTGCGCCACTTGGTTGGCAGAAGAATCCGGCGAAGTTCAAGCTTTCTGCTCAAAAGAAAAGCGCCTGCCCTCTCAAATTTTGAATGAGGAGGGGGGTTTGATTGTATTAGAGAGTGATTACTCATCTGCTTATATTTCACCGGTCGTCTCGCGAACAGAAGCGGTCAAGATAGCCCGCGAAGCCAAAAAACCTGATAAAATAGTGGGGGAAGAAGGTAGTAATTATCCTTACTTTAAAAAATTTGGCCGCCGGTTGGAAGTTTATGAGGTAAAGAAATAAAAATTTTATGATAGGAAAAAAAGCGCTAAAGAGCACCATTTTTGTTTCCGCTTACACCTACCTAAGTTTTATTCTGACATTTGTTAGCAATGTCTTTTTGGCCAGATTGCTGGACCCGGAGCATTTTGGCATATACGCGCTAGCTCTTTTTTTTGTGGAATTAGTCGGGCGGGTGCGTGAGTTGGGTTTGGATCAGGCACTTACTCATCGCCAAGGTGATTTGGAGCGCTCCTACAGGGCCCATTTTACTATGCAGGCGCTCTTATATTTTGCTGCCTTACTTGTCACCGTGATTGCTTTTCCGTGGCTGTCCCGCCTTTATGGCCGGCAACTGGCTTTAATTGTTTTGTGTTTGTCTAGTCTAATTCTCTTTCAATCGTTGTCTAGCACCCCTCGAATTTATTTGGAAAAACAATTGGCATTTGGCAGGACGGTTTTGGTAGATTCTTTCGCTTTGATTGGTTCGGTGGTGCTTTCCATTCTTTTGGCTTGGCAGGGCTGGGGGGTATGGAGTTTGGTTTGGGGAAATGGTTTTAAGGTTGTTTTTACCTTTTTTGGTTTATTTTTGGCGAGTGGCTGGCGGCCTGGGTTGCTTTGGGATAAGGTTTTACTGGGCTGGTTTTTTAAGTTTGGCGGTATTCTATGGTTAGGCGGATTGGCGACTTTTGTTCTTTTTAAGTATAACGATTTTATACTAGGAACCTTTATTAGCCAGGAATCATTGGGTTTCTACGCCAAGGCTATGTCTTTGGCAATACTGCCGACTTCCTTGGTTACCAGCGCCATATCCCGTGTTTCCTTTCCTATGTATGCCCAATTGCAGGAAAACAAAAAGAAGCTCAATCAAGCCTTTAATTTGGTGGTTTCTACCATCTTGCGCGTTGGAATACCAATTTGTTTGCTTTTGTTAATAACATCCAAGGAGTTAATTCTGGTAGTGTTTGGTCAAAAGTGGCTTCCTATGGTCGGTATTTTGCGTTTACTGGTTGGTTACTCAATACTTCGTTGCGTGTTTGATGATGTGGGCGCTTTTCTTACTGCCCAAGGGCAGCCGCAGCTTACGGTTCGCTATTTATGCGCTCAAGCGGTAGTATTTTTAGGACTGGCGCCGTTTTTGGTAAAGTGGTGGGGAGTGTCTGGCGGCATAGCAGCTTTAAACTTGGTGATGTTTTTTGGGGTGATTGCCGCGTATTATTACGCCCATCATTTTGTTAAATTTTCCCCTTTGGTTTTGTTTGGAAACTCAACATTGGCGGTGGTTATTTCTTTAGGCGCCTACTTTCTGCTTTCAGAATTACTGTTACTTGATGATTGGTCAGCCCCGCTTTTGTTAATAGTTAAAACGACCTTGTTTGGTGTTGTCTATTTAGGTGCCTTATGGCTGGTTGAAGGAAAACGTGTAAAAGCCGACCTTTTGTTTTTTTATCGCAAATGGCGCGGTTTGGATTAGCTTATGTTTGTTTCCATAATTATTCCCACTATTCGCGAAACATTGCTGGCAAAGGTTCTACCAGCCGTGCTTTCCCAAGATTATCCAGAAGATCGCTATGAAGTGCTGGTGATTGAGGATGGTACGAAATCTAAAGTTAAAGAGCTGGTAGATAGCTTATCTGTTTCTAGCGGGGTTTCGCCGCGTTATTTTTGGCAAAAACATGGCGGTCCGGCCAAAGCGCGTAATTTTGGGGTTTCTCAAGCGGCTGGTGAGGTAGTCGCCTTTATTGACGATGATTGCCTTCCCCCTAGAAATTGGCTTTCTCTTTTGATCGCCGGTTTTGCCGAGTATCCTGAAGCAGTGGCGGTTGGCGGTTACATGGAAGCGCCGGAAGCATTGCTGGTGAATAATGTATTTGCGCAATTTGAAGCATATCAAACTCATCAGGTTTACAAAGCCGGATCCTTTCCAGTTCTGGCCGGTTTTGATTGCCCGGCCGGAGGAAGCAATAATCTAGCCTACCGCAAAAATGTATTTTTAGAATTCGGCGGATTTGACGAATCGTTTCCTTTGCCGGCTGGTGAAGACGCGGATCTCAAAAAGAGAGTTGCCGATGCCGGTTACAAGTTTTTGTATTTGCCAATTAAAGTCACTCATCTTCAGCAATATAATCTTAAACGATTTGTCCGCCAATCAGTTATGCGCGGCAAGGGGGCGGTAATGTTTGAACGCAAGCATGGTGGCTGGCAAGGTATTTGGGGCTTGGTTTTGAATTTTGTTTATATTTGGCTTTCTCTTTTTCGTAATTTTCTAAAAATTACCAATAAAAAAATTGTTATTTTATATCTACTTCAAGATATGCTTATGTGGTGGGGTAGATTGTTGCTGGTTATTGGTCATTAGCCGCTGGTTACTAATAAGCAACTTATGCAAATTACTCTATTTAATAATTTAATCGGCGAGAATTTAGTGAGCATGAATCGCTACGCTAATACTTTGGAGGCTGGTTTAGCAAAGCGGCCGGGAATTAACGCTTCGTCTTTCGCCGTTCGCCAAACTGGCTTTATTAAGCCTTTTAGGCCGTTACTGCACTTTGTTCCTTGGCTAAAAGATTACGGTCGGGATATGTTTTTCTCACGCTACTTAAAGTACCCATTTCTAGCTCGGAACAAGCAAGGCCAGATCAACCATGTAACCGATCAGCTCAATACTCATTTGCTGCGAATCCTTGATCCGAATAAAACAGTGGTAACCTGCCACGATCTGATTCCTCTGGAGTACGAAGAAGATCCAATCGCGCTTAAAGTTTTTAAATGGAATATTGGTTTTCTATCGAAAGCGGCCAAGATTATTGCTGACTCTCAATCAACTAAAAATGACATTATCAAGTTTCTGAATATTCCTCAAGAGAAGATTACGGTTGTTTATTTGGGCGTGAACCCTGTATTCAAGCCTATCAATGATTCAACTGCTTTATCCGCTTTGCGTTTAAAGTACAATCTTCCCTCCGGTCGGTTTTTGTTGTTTGTGGGCAATAATCTGGCATACAAAAACCGTACCGGATTATCGGCATCTTTTAATTCGCTTGCTAGTAGCTACCCAGACCTTTCTTTGGTGATAGTTGGCCAACCGGAACCAGTAGCGCCGGCACTGGCGGGTCGAGTGCTCTATTTTTCTGGGTTAAGTGAATCGGACTTGATAGGTTTTTACAATCTGGCTGATGTCTATGTTCAGCCGTCGCTAAAAGAAGGTTTTGGCTGGCCGGTATTGGAAGCAATGGCGTGCGGTACGCCGGTAGTTTGTTCTAATACCCCGTCTTTGCCGGAAGTGGGTGGTTCTGTCGTGATTTATGCTGATCCCCAATCCAATAATAGTTTTGCCAAAGGAGTATCATTTGCCCTTAATTTGTCCGATCAACAGCGTGATAAAATAAAAGAAGCGGGTTTAGCGCAGGCGGCCAAATTTAGTTGGGAAAAATGTATCAGCGGGACGGTAGGGGTATATAACGAATTAATCAGCAAAGACTCGTTGGAGAGTCAAAGTAATTTACCAGTAATTGGTAACTAGCGACCAGCAACCAGAAACCAGACTATGCGTGTTTTAATTATTTCTCATTCTTATATTGCTCCCGAAAACCGTCATAAAATTACTGTGCTCGGGCAAAAACAAGATTTAGAAATTGGAGTTTTATTCCCTCCTCGTTGGATAGCATTGGGCCGCCATCTTTTCTTTCTCCAGCAATCTCAAGATACCGAACGCCATTGGACTTTTACCTGTCCAGTTTATGGCGCGGGTGATAACTCAAAATATATTTACGACCCGATCTGTCTGCGGCGCGATATTTTGGAATTTAAGCCTGATTTGATTCATGTTGAAGAGGAACCGTGGTCAAGGTGTTTAGGGGAAATTGCGATTCTTTCTAAAATTACCAGTTCTAGGTTGATTTTTTTTAGCTGGGAAAATTTGGAACTTTCTTTGAGTTTTGCTCAACAGCAGATTAGACGATTAGTCTTTTCTCAATCTATTGCCGCTTTGGTTGGTAACGAAGAGGCCAAATCACTGCTTCAAAAATCCGGTTTTGGCAAGAGGGTTGATGTGATTACCCAATTTGGTGCGGATACGGATGCTTTTGTTCCTCTATCTCTGGAGCAAAAGCAGGCGGTACGGGAGCGTTTGGGTTTAACCGGTTTTGTGGTTGGTTTTGCGGGGCGATTGGTGGAAGAGAAGGGAATTGGCACGCTCCTGCGGGCAATAGCGGAACTAAAAAAGACGGCTCCCGATTGTCGTTTGTTGTTAGTTTCTACCACTATTATTCCTTCAGAATTTGAAGATATGATAGAGGATTTGAATATTACCGACAGCGTTGTCGTGGCGGATGGGTTAGACCACGATCGTATAAGAGAGTACACGCAGGTAATGGATTGTTTGGTACTGCCTTCGCTGACCACACCCACTTGGAAAGAACAATTTGGGCGAGTTTTAACCGAAGCGATGGCCTGTCAAGTGGCGGTAATTGGTTCTTCTTCCGGCGCGATTCCAGAAGTAATTGGGGAGGCAGGTTTGATTTTTAAGGAGGGCGATGCCGGTGATTTAGTGAGCAAGATTAGTTTATACTATCAAGATCCCTCTTTGCTCCAAGATAAAGCTCGGATGGGGTACCAACGTGTACAGGAAAAATATAGTTTTAAGGCGGTCGCCGAAAAAACTTATCAGCTGTATAAACAGATTCTAGAACACTAGCTATGTCATATGAATTTGGTCTTTCCAGACAAGAAATGGTGCGCGATTGGTTTAGGCACGAACTTCCTATTATTGAGCGGTTAGCTCCTGATAGAGGATCCACCATTGTTGATTTAGGTTGCGGGACCAACATTTTTGTAAAGGCACTCCAAGACAAAGGATACGAAAGTGTGATTGGTATTGATCTTGATGAGGATTTAGCAACTACTAATCGAGGCGCCATTGGAAGCGAGTCAATGATGATCGGCGTGTTGACCTGCTGACCTCGCATAATTTACTTGACCATTTCTCCGAGAGGACAAAAGCGAAAAAGCTGGTGGTGGAAATCGACAGAGTACTTGATGAGGAACAGGGGGTGGCTTTTCTCTACCAGGAGAGGTGGGCGGAAGGTTGGGGTTACAAAGATGTAGTAGAAGGTCTGCGGGAGAAGTGTTTTATCGAAATTGAGGGTGGAATATTTACTCGTCCTGGTCATCCGGAGGCTCTTAAGCAATCCAG
>PEYW01000037.1:10422-10757 GCA_002774225.1 candidate division WWE3 bacterium CG08_land_8_20_14_0_20_43_13
GCCGGCCGTGTCTGCCGCTAGACAAGCGAAGCAAGGGATACCACGGGTTTAAAAGTGGAGTAAATTAGATAAGTTGATTACGAGTTAGTAATAATTAAAATGCCGCTTGGGAAAAATTGGCACAAGCCATTTTTCCAAGTGGCGCTGTTTTTTAATCTCTAAATATGGCGTAGAACAAGGTGACTATACCGCTGTGGATGAAGATGACTAGGATATTGAAAGCTGTCCTAATGAGTCGGACTTCGCCGATTCCAAGATAACTTGTGTTCAACTCCTGTCCGTCTTCCGGTATTTTCACCTCAAAACCGATCATTTTAGTAACCTCAATTTTTCCC
>PEYW01000025.1 GCA_002774225.1 candidate division WWE3 bacterium CG08_land_8_20_14_0_20_43_13
AAAATATTATGTTACTACACCTATATACTATGTAAATGATATTCCTCATATCGGACATACCTGCACCACTTTAGCCGCCGATGCGTTGGCTAGATTCGCCAAACAACAAGGAAAGGAGGTATTTTTCCTTACCGGTACCGATGAGCATGGGGCCAAAGTGGTGGAAGCCGCCTCCAAAGAAGGCGTTCCGCCACAGGAATTTTGTGACCAGGTGAGTCAAAGGTTTCGTGACATCTGGCCGCGACTTAATATTCAAAACGATTACTTTATCCGCACAACTAATCCCAAACACAAGGAAATTTTTTCAAGGCTGATCAATCAACTCTACGATCAAGGAGAAATATACAAAAAGAAGTACGGGGGTTGGTACTGTGTAGGTTGCGAAAAGTATATTACCGAAAAAGACTTGGTTGATGGCAAATGTCCCGACCATAATCGTCCTCCAATATGGCAAGAAGAAGAAAACTATTTTTTTAAACTAACCAAATATGTGCCGATCCTGATTGAAGCCATTCAAAATCCCCATAGTCCTTACTACTACCAAATAGAGCCGGAGGCAAAAAGGAATGAAGTTTTATCCAGATTAAAAGATGATGTGATAGACATTTCCATCTCCCGGGCGAATGTACCCTGGGGCATTCCTATCCCTTGGGACAAAGAGCAAACCACCTATGTTTGGATTGAGGCACTTTGCAATTACTACAGCGCCCTTGAGATAAACAATAGACTAGACTTTTGGGCTAAAGACATGGAAATCGATCATCTAGTCGGCAAAGAGATTCTTTGGTTTCATGCCGCTGTCTGGCCAGCTATGCTAATTGCTCTTAACCTGCCTCTGCCAAAAAGAATTTTCGCCCACAATTTTTACATGGTTGATGGGCAAAAGATGAGCAAATCTTTAGGCAATGTTATCGCCCCCGAAGAAATGATCAAGCGCTACGGTGTTGACGGAACTCGTTATCTTATTTACACCAGCTTTCCCCACACCAATGATTCCGATGTCGGCTGGTCAAGGTTCACCGAAAAGTATAACTCCGATCTTGCGAACGGCTTGGGTAATTTGGTTTCCCGAGTGGCAAGGTTGTGCGAGAAAGCCCAACTTGAGCATAAACCGGAGGTTCAATTTGAGTGCCCAAACGAATTTACCCATGCAGTTAATAACCTTAAATTTGATCAAGCGTTGGCCTATATTTGGGAAAAAATTACCCAAGTTGATAAAACCTTCAATGAGCAAGAACCGTGGAAACAATCTGGAGAAGCATTGAAAAAAACGCTGCGTACTAGCGTTACCTCCCTTCACGAGATTGCTTATTTACTCACATCATTCTTACCCCAAACCGCCGAGCAAATAAAAGAGCAATTTACCGGCGAAATCCAGGCAAGAACACCACTGTTTCCCAAAATCGACGCTTGAATATTAATCAAACTTTTCTTACTGCGATCCTCCGCGGCCTAATCCTACTACGCTAAAACTGCGAAGGACCGGCAGGCAAAGTAATAGACATCGCAGTTTAAAAGTATGTAGTTTGTCATTCCGAATTCATTTCGGAATCTTACTGGGTATTAGATCCTGAAACCCTCCTCCTCGGCGGGCAAGCAAGTTCAGGATGACAAAATTCCATAGGTTTAAATGTCGTTCTCTAAAAAATTCCTTATTGGATCAACTCTTCCGTAGCCGGATATCCTCCTTCACTGAGTCAGATTCGGTTACGAAAGGGTAACCCTACTTCGCCAAGGCTTCGTAAAGGTAATTCTCCCTAACGCCACTAATCTCCAGACCGATAGGCTGGAGCTTTCTGGCGAAGGAGAGTAAAATATCTTTACTATGCTAATTGATACCCATTGTCATCTTAACTTTCCCGACTTTCAGCAAGACCAGAACCAAGTGATAAAAAGAGCGAGCGCCCGCCAGGTGGAAAAAATAGTCTTGGCCAGCGCTTCGGTGGGTGAGAGTTTAAAAAATATCAGGTTAGCGCTAAAATATCCGAATCTATGGACAATGGCCGGCATCCACCCTCATAATACCGACCCGGGAACAAAGGCAAAACTAGCCGGCCAGCGGCAAAAGATTGAATCGCTTATAAAGATTTCCAAAGAGAACAAAATAGTCGCCGTAGGAGAAATTGGTTTGGATTATTTCTCTACGCCATCACAAGAGGAAAACCAAACCAAAGAAGAACAGATTTGGCTGTTTGAACAGCAACTTAAGTTAGCGGAAAAATACCAATTACCAGCAGTAATTCATTCTCGAAAAGCCGCTGAAGAAACATTAAAAATAATAAAAGAATTCCCAAAAATTAAAAAAGTTATTCATTGTTTCTCTTATCCCTACCAAATCGCCAAAAAATTCCTAGATCTTGATTGTTTAATATCTTTTACCGGAATAATCACTTTTCCCAACGCTGACGATTTAAGAGAAATCGCCAGAAGAATACCCTTGGAAAAAATAATGCTAGAAACAGACGCGCCCTTTTTAGCCCCGCAGGAGCACCGAGGCGAGCGCAACGAACCAGCTTATGTTAAAATAATCGCACAGTGCTTGGCTCAAACAAAAAAAATTGACATTGGGGTAATCACCTCCGTCACTACAGATACGGCCGAGTCCTTTTTTGTGATTTAATCAATCGTACAGAGCATCTATGCAGTCTATCAGCGAGGCTGTCAAAAAAAACGACAATAAAGTGCAAAGAATTTTGGAAATCATTCCGGGAGCTCTTACCTGGGCAGTGCTTACCTCACCCATTTGGTTCGGCAAATTACTACCGGTATGGATGAACTTTTTTCTTACCTGGCTGGCGGTATTCTGGGTGTATCGAGCTTTTCTTCATACTGTTGGTCTCTTTATTGGATATGGTAGATACAAAAAAGAAATAGCTATTGATTGGCTGGAAAAATGCCGACAGTTGAAGCTAAATGAATTGCCAAACGCCGACCAATTGCCAGCAAGCTTCGATCAACTGTATCATTTAATCCTAATACCAGCAGTTAATGAGCCAAAAGATGTTCTTGAAGGAACATTCATGTCCATATATCAAAACAATTATCCTAAGGAAAAAATCTTCGTCGCTCTTACTGTTGAACAAAAGGGAGAAAAAAATGTTGGTAATACTTTTGCGGAGTTTAAGGAAAAATATGGGCACAACTTTGGCGGGTTTTTTATGTTTATCCACCCCGCCGATATCCCCAACGAAGCCAAGGGAGCCGGCGCGGCTAACCGAACTTGGGGTGGGCGGCATGTTGTGGAAGAATTACGCAAAAGAAATATTCCTTTGGAGAGAGTGATTTTTACTACTTTTGATGCTGATAGCCAAATTCACCGCGAATTCATTCCCCGTCTTACCTACGCCTATTTAACCGATAAAGAAAGGCAAGACCGCTTTTACCAACCAGCCGCTTACCTTTTTCACAATAACATCTGGGAAGTACCAACCTTAATGAGAATTCAAGCTAGCAGTTTAAGCTTGGCAATTTTGTCCAGTTGGGTTTTTGACCCATTCAGCAAAGATACTTTCTCCGCCTATTCAGTACTACTAACCACCGTAATTGATACTGGTTATTGGGATGTAAAACTAGGTGTCGATGATACTCCTTTTTTCTGGAGAACTTTAATAAAAAGGGACGGTAAGTTTTCGGGCAAGGAGTTTTATGTTCCCCTTTACTCTGATGCCGTTCAAGGGGAAACCACTATCAAAAGTTATATAAGCCAATACAAACAGCTGCTTAGGTGGGGTTGGGGAATAATTGTTTTTCCCATCGCGATTAAGGGATTTTTAACTAATAGCAAAATAAAGCCATTGGATAAACTGGTAAGGGTTTTTAGAATGCTTGAACAATACACAATATGGTACACCATTGCTTTCTTGATCACTTTTGGTTTTAGCCTTTTCCATTTGATTAACCCTTCCGTAGAACAAACTGCCTTAGGAGCTTCCCTACCAAAGATTACCGGCTATGTTCTCACTGGAGCTTTTATTCTTCTCCTTCCGATTGGAATTTTTAGGGAAAAGCTCACCCCGCCTAAACCAAAAACATGGTCCGTTTGGAAAAGAATATGGACCACGCTCGAGGGACCCTTAGTTATACTTAATATGCTTACCTTTAACTTGATACCGTATGTTGATGCTGCTACCAGATTAATGTTAAATAAAAGGCTGGAGCTTTGGTTTACACCAAAAATACGAGCCGAATGCAAGAAGAGTTAACTATGAAAAACTGGTATTCAAGAGCCACATATAATTTTAGAAAACTTGATGATGCCTGGGGAAATAATTTTTTGTTTTTTAGCTGGCTAATTTGGTCTATTTCCACGACGGTACTCGCCATCTGCTGGACAAGGCTTCCAACCTTAATCCCTTTATGGCATAGCCAACCTTGGGGAAAAGGGCAGTTGGCTTCAAAAGAAAGCCTGCTATTACTGGTTGTCGGTCATCTTCTTATTCTAACGGTAAATCAAATAGTCTCCAAAAAACTCGATGACCAAAAAGAAGAAATTACTTTAAGAATTATCTCCGGTATCACCATGCTCCTTCAGCTCCTTTATGCTGGGGAAACTTTTATTTTAGTAGCCAGAACAGTAGCAAGTCCTTTAATTAGCTTTGGCTTACTTAGTAAAACCGCACTTCCGGCAATAGTCGCCTGGCTAATTACATACCTCGCCACACCGGTAATAATAAGGATAAGCAAAAAATACTCGGTGATTACTGATCCGCAAAAAAACCATCATCCAGCCATGCTGCTAAAACAAACCACCCCCAGAATGGGAGCGGTAGGCGTGGTGTTGGGCATAATATTTACTTGCGTCATCTTCTTGCCGCTGGGTAAAAAGTTAATAGGTATTTATCTAGGTGCTTTTATTGCGATGTTGGTGGGAATCTTAGACGACAAATTTGACCTTAATCCTTATGTAAGACTGCTAGTTCTAATGCCGCTGGCAGTAATAGTAACCATCGGTTTTGGTTTAGGAACCGCTTATTTGACCAACCCATGGGGCGGAGTGATTAATCTTACACAACCGCAGATCACATTCCAACTTTGGGGCAGCCACACTTTTTTGATTCTTGCCAATCTAGTCTCGTTTCTATGGATGCTCTGGGTAATGAATATGCTTTCGTGGAGCAATGGAGTAGATGGGCAGTTTCCAGGAATAATTGCCATCTCATCACTTACTTTAGGAATCTTGTCCCTACGATTTGACCAGGCCAACCCTGAACAAGTACAAGCGGCTGTTCTGGCTTTCGCTACCCTAGGAGCTTGCCTGGGAATAATAAAATATACATGGCATCCGTGTAAAATTCTGCTGGGATTTGGAACTACCGCGATCGGACTAATACTGGCCGCTATCTCCATCTTTTCCACCGGTAAGGTAGCCACCGCCACCCTTATTCTGTTTATTCCGACTGTTGATGCTCTTTACACAATTGCCCGAAGACTAAAACAGGGAAAATCGCCGGTATGGGGGGATCGCCAACATTTTCACCACAAGTTGCTAGATCTAGGCCTAACTCAAACTCAAGTTAGTCTGGTATATTGGGGCGTAACCGCTCTGTTGGCCGGTGGCGTACTCGCCAGCTCGGGAAAGGTAAAAGTACTAACGGCTCTCACCAGCCTTGGACTGTTTGCATCCATTCTTATCTTTTCACAAAGAAAAGCAAAAATACTCCCCATAAAACCAAAAGAACCTGCGGAAGAAGACCCCAAGGAAAACAACACCGCCAGTGGAAGAAGCTCTGAATTTTAAGAACTGCTGTTGTAAGCCTATTTTTCCAATTCAAAAAATAAGGAATCTCTAAAACATCAGGTAAATTAGCCATAACACAACAACCTAGTCCAATAAACACTTGGTAGGGATCGTATCCAACCATCTTAAAATAGAGAAGTCCAATACCCACAGACAAAAGAAAATCAGTCAGAATGGCAATTTTCCGCCAAAGAAAAAGCTCCTTGCCATTGGTAAAAAAATCCCAATGAGGAATTAAATCCAAAGCAAAATGGGAAAGCAGAGCAATAGGCAAGGCAATAGGACTTTTAACGCTATAAGCAATAAGCAAACCCACGGTCGTATGTGGAAGCTGGAGCATAAACTCGGTGCCTTGTAGATTAGCATACTGGTTGATATGATGCAAACTATGATTGTAAGCAAAATCAAAAGCTTAATAGCGGCTTTGAGACCTTATCAATGGTTAAAAAATGTGAGCCTTTATGTGGCTATTTTCTTTGGCGGAGAGATAAATAATCTACATCGTCTTAGTCAAGTGTCAAAAGGATTTTTAATTTTTTGTATGGCTTCCTCGGCAATGTATCTCATCAACGATGTAATTGATGCCCCCAAAGACCGCCAACACCCAATCAAAAAAAGACGCCCGGTTGCCAGTGGCCAAATAACACCGCAAACAGCCATCGTTGCAGCGATACTTCTTTTGGCGGTTAGTCTAAAAACAAGCTACAAACTTGATCCCAGCTTTTTTCTAGGAGTACTGGCATATTTTATACTAATGCTTCTGTACAACTTGTTCCTAAAAAGCATCTCCATTATTGACGCGCTGACAGTCGCGGCCGGCTTTGTGGTAAGAGTTTTTGCCGGAGCATTAGTGAGCAATGTTTCAATATCATCCCTCCTTGTCCTCACTACCATCTTTGGCGCGCTTTTTATTTCTTTTGGCAAAAGAAGGGCCGAAATAACTTCATTGGAAGGAACCGACCCATCACTACACCGGAAAACGCTAAAACAGTATCCAGTTATTTTAATAGACAAATATCTAACTATTAGTTTTGGATCGGCTTTTTTAACCTACTCAATTTACACTTTTAACTACGAAACTACCAAAGCCGGTGGTTATGTTGCCACTTTTCTACCTAAAATGTTCGCGCAACCCAATTGGTTAATGTTAACTATCCCAATTGTTTTTTACGGTATGAGCCGGTATATGTACTTAATTTACGCAAAAAATGAGGGCGAGGCGCCAGAAAAAATTATTGCCACCGACTTGCCTTTGATAATCACTGGAGTGCTCTGGTCTTTTTTTACCTACCTCACAATCTATTTTTTGTCCTGAATTACCTAGAAATTATTGTTAGAGTTACCTGTGAAGAACGGCTTTTAATTATAATCTTGTCTTTTTCCCATGGCGGCAAAATTTTTGAAGAGCTTTTAGTCGACTCAAAAACAGCCGAGCCCAACGCCTCTACCGTATCAACACTCGCTGTTAAATCTCGAGATTGATCGTTAGTATTCGTAAACTCCAAGTAACCATAGTAGTAACTATCCTCATAAGAGTAATTAGAGAGCTTTAACTGATAGGACTCTTCTTGCCGGGAAGAAAGAATTTCCGCCAAAATCGGAACCGCCCGAGGCTGAGAAGAAGCGCCCAGAACCAATTCGCTGGCAGAATTTGATTTAACCAAACCTTGCAAAGGAATCGGCAGAGCCAGCAAAGCCACCAGTAAAACAACCAAGAAACTATCAGTTAAAAGTTTGGCAAGGAATTTCATAGTTCAATAAAAATACCCACTGCTTTGGTTGGTGAAATCGACCGACGAACTGGACTTTTTCTCCTCTTGAACCGAGTGAACTTCTCGCTCTATATCAATTACAAAAACTACAGTTGTCACCACCGATACAGAAACACAAACAACCGATAACCAATAGTACAGGCCGCCGAAGTAAACTTGCAAAGTAAAAGTTCCGGCCAATAACCAAACATAGGCTAACCAAACTACTGCTTTGGTGTAGAGTTCATATGTACTTTCTACTAAATGAAGTAAACCAAAAGAGGACAATCTAGCCGCAAAGTGCGGACTGATATGAGTATCATGGAAAAAATGGGAGCTAATCACAATGGAAACAAAACCTAGCCAAGCAAAGGCAAACATAACGAGAGAGGAGTAAGTATTAACCAGGGTGGCTTCTTCTTTGATTGGAAAGAACAAGCCAAAACCAGAAAACTCCCAGGTAAGATTAAGGCAGCGGCTTACCAAAAAAACACCAAGGATCTTGCCCGCCACCAAAAAAACAGCGGGGACTATTGCTTGATCAACCAAACGAGCGAGAGTTTTTGAGGCCATACGGGCAAGGATTTTTTAGTAAAATATTGTGGTACCAATACAAGGCTATGACAAATAAGTTTGCTATGTCAATAGAAAGATTTTTAGTGTTGGGGGTTTTTGTGATAATTCCCCTGCTAGTGACCCCGTTTACCAGCGAACTATTCGAATTCCCCAAAAACGCGTGGTTACAAATAAGCGCGATTCTAATCGGAGCATTTCTGCTTTGGAGAAAGAGAGACAAAAAGGAATTTTGGCGAAAATCATCTCTCTGGCGAGCGGTAATACTTCTATTTTTTATGTCTTTGATAACCTCTTTAGCCGTGTCGATTGACATAAGAACATCGTGGTTTGGCTACTATGGTCGTTTTTTTGGCGGGGCAGGCAGTTATCTTGCTCTCTTTGTAGTTATACTAGCTTTGGAGCAACAGTTGAAGGAAACTGACATCTGGCTAAACACAGTCATAAAAGGAATAATGTTAAGTGGAGCAATGGTTTCCCTGTGGGCGGTCTTGGAACATTTTGGCGTGGACCAGAATTTTTGGGTCCAGGATGTGCACAGCCGCGTTTTTTCCACTTTGGGACAACCCAACTGGCTGGCCGCATTTTTAGTGACAATCACTCCCCTTTGTATTTCTTGCGTAATCACCAAAAAAGAAAAGGCTCTTTACACCAGCTTGTCCCTGCTTTTCTATTCCGCCCTGTGGTTTACCAGCTCACTCTCCGGTTTAGTTGGGCTGGCGGGGGCGATGGTTGTTTGGCTAGCGATAATCAGCCGGCAAACCTTAATTAAGAACTTCTCATGGTTGGTGATTCTTGGAGCGGGGGCGATTATTGTTTCCTGTCTGAACCCCGGACTGATGGGGCAACGGCTCCAGCGCCAATTTAGAGGATCGATTACCATCCACGCCCAAGAGACAGATACCCTACCCGGAGGAGATTCATGGGAAATAAGAAAGTATTTGTGGAAAGGAACATGGCGTTTAATAACTAGCCAGCCAAAGATTTTCTTCCTAGGCACCGGTCCAGCTACTTTTGCCTACTCCTTCTTGCCATTTAGACCGATAGAGTTAAATAAAACATCAGAATGGGATTTTGTTTACAACAAAGCTCACAATGAATACTTAAATATTTGGGCAGAACAAGGGTTACTCGGCGTAATTTGCCTAGTAATGGCAGTGATAGTGGCAATATGGCTTACTTTAAAAATCCCAAAGCCAAAAAGAACTATGGCAGCAGGGCTATTGGCCGGGTGGCTGGGATTGCAAATAACCAATACCACCGGTTTTTTGGTGGTATCAACCGCTGTGCTTTTTTGGTCGTATCCACTACTAATACAAACCTATGGAAAAAAGGAATAGTCCTCTTTTTTTTGGCATCTTTGTTGCTGTGTTAACGATAATTCTCGTAGCTAACGAGGCAAAAATCATCGCCGCCGAAATTTTTTTTACCAAGGGCTCACGGCTCCTTCAAAATAACAAGGGAAATTATGCTCAACAATTGTTCCAAAAGGCAATCAAATTAAATCCTGACGAACCGACCTACCTAAGCACTACCGCCTTAGAATGGGCAAAAGCAGCCAACTCGCCAACAGCGATAGAAAAAAGTCAGCGACTGGCGAACGCAGCATATAAACTCAATCCTAACAATCATCTGACTTTAAAAAAGCTTTTTAACACCTACTACTTGCTTGCCCAACAAGATAAACATTTTTTACAAAATCTGGATGTTGTAACCAGTAAATTGCAAAGAATTGCCCCCACCGAACCGCGAACATATTTATACCTGGCGATTGATTACGCGCTGGCGAATCGTCCACAAGAAGCACTCAGGTATATAAACAAAGCCTTAGAACTAAAGGGGGATTTTTATGAAGCGCTGGTTTTAAGAGAATCCATAGAGTCTACAACTTACTAATAAATTCAGAGGAAACCCAACCCGTTAGCTGATCCGAAACCTGTATCTTTACCCAACCGGTAACTTCTTCCAACAAAGTGTATTGCTCTCCCTCATTAACCCTCGCCACTTCGGTACCGTTGGGAGTAGAGCGCACCCTTAACCAACCATGTGCGGTAGGCAAAATTTTAACCTTTAACCCAAACTTCTCTCCCAACAACTGGGCTAAAATACTCAAAGATTCTTCCGCTGAATTAGAAATTTTTTGATCGTTAGCATTACCCAAATATCCTAAAACAAAAATCTGCCCAGCCAAAGGCTCTGGTTTGACTGCTGTAGAATCGCTAAAATTAACCAAAGCGCCATCTTTATCATAAAAATTACCTTGGTAATCAAAATAAAAATCAAACCTTGCCGGTAGAGGATTGCTTTGGTAGTAAAGAGATACTGCCTTTACCCAACTGGCAGGAAGGGGGGTTAGATTGTTATTGGATGAAGACAAATCAAAAATACTCCAATACGAAGTTTCATGTTCTGGCATTTTTTTGAGTTCTCCTTGGGGAACAGGGATAATCGGCAAAGTAATTTCGGCAGTCAGTTGGTAGCCATCCTGTAGTGAAACCCGTACCACTTCTTCTTTATAGTTAGGAGCAGTTATCCTAATTAAATAAGTTCCTGAATCCATAGTTTCGGAAATATAAGGAATGGTACCTACTTCATTTTCTTCCAAAAAGACTTTAGCGCCTTCAGGAGTGCCAATAACATTGAGACGGCTTTGGCCGCTAACTGCAATTTTTTCCAGCCAAACTACTTCTCCACCAGAAAGAATGGGGCTAGCGCTCACCTGACGCAAAACCGTGGTTCTAGTGTTTTCGTATAAATCTAAGGAAGTGGCGTAAGAGCCTTGGGTTGATTTTAGCTCCAGCGAAATACGCCCCGGTTTTAAATTATCGTCAAGAAAGGGAGTAGTTCCTTTGAGCTGACCATCGATAAAGACTTCCAGTTTCTCCTGACTTAAACTCTCCACCTGCAAACCGGCTTTTTTTGGAGAGGAAATCCGCAACTGGCCTTTACCAAAAAATATTACAGACAAAATACCGGTACCAACTACAATAATAGCTACGGGGATAAGTTTTACAAGCAACTCCTTATTCATATGCTAAATACAAGCTATCATAGTTGTGCTATAATGCGCAAGTATTAACCTTATGGCTATCAGGAAATTCGCTACGATTAAAATAAAGCACTTAGATAAAGAGGAAACTTTTGAATCTGACGGAGGAGTACCGTTAGTCAAGGGAGAGATGCTAAATTTATCAAGTAACCACGGACATGGCACCTATGTAGTAACAAGCAAAGAGATTGATTACTCTATCACCGATGAGGATCACATTGTCAAAATCGCTTATACTCTAGAGCAAATGAAATAAAGTAGGACGCTATGACCTGGCGGCCATGTGTTCAATGAGCATCGTAAAATAAGAAAGGTAGTAACACAAACAAGTTAAATATGGCCTGGTAGCCAAGTGCTCAATGAAGCCCAAAAAGCACGAAGTGCGATTTGTAGGCTGAATTAGTCCGCCGAAGCTCCCACAAGAACAGTGATACTTGTTAAAACAGATAATCTTCGAGAGTATGTGATGCAGCTAGAAAGCAAAGCGGAGGAGGAGTTAGGCAGCGAAAAACAATGCAGCAACAATATAAGTAAATTGGACATGGCCTGGTAGCTAAGTGGTTAGGCAGCGGTCTGCAACCCTGTGAAATCACAGGGCGAATCCCTCCCAAGGTCTACTGCAGTTTTTAACAAAGGTGACCACCCGAAATATGTTTTATGTCTATATCCTTAAATTAGCAAATAAGCAATGTTACACTGGATATACTGCTAACCTAAAACAAAGAATTGATGAGCATAAAAGAGGCTTAGTTAAATCAACTTCATCAAAAGGACCAGTAACTTTAATACACTACGAAGCGTATACGGAAAAAACTGACGCACAGAGAAGAGAACGCTACTTAAAAACAACAAGAGGCAAGCAGTTACTAAGACAACAAATAAGAGACTTGCTAAACAAGTTACGATAGATCTCACGGCCTGGTAGCCAAGTGGTTAGGCAGCGGTCTGCAAAACCGTAAACGCGGGTTCGAATCCCACCCAGGCCTCCAAATTTAGCGGTCGGCAACCC
>PEYW01000016.1 GCA_002774225.1 candidate division WWE3 bacterium CG08_land_8_20_14_0_20_43_13
ATTAATGACCCTGTTTTTGGTTGGTACAGCAGCGGCCGTTTTACTTGATAGAAATCCGGACGCGGTACTGTTGAAACAAGGCGAACAAGCAAAACCGGAGCCAGAAAAGCCAATTATGAAGGAAAGTAGAGACACGGTGAATGGATGCGGAAATACTATTTGTGAATCGATTAGCGGTGAAACTAAAGAAAGTTGTCCTCAAGATTGTTCTGGCGGTGACTGATTGGTTTTTATACTCTCTGATAGGCTTAAAAGAAATTGCTTGTTCGCGGTGTCGGGAGTTACACCCAAGGTTTGTTTAAAGGCGTTGTTAAAGGAATTGTTTTTGACGACAACAATCAAATTGTACATTTTATCTTCCCCGTAAGTATCAAATAAGTATTTAGTAAATAGGTACACCTGACCATAGATTTTACGATGTCTCTGGCTATCGGTAAACTGCCAGCGTAAGTGGCCAAAAAACCCTTCCCACCGGCCAAGGTCCTGAACCAATGTGCCTTGCGCCAGCATGTCTTTTAATTCTCCTTCCGACAAATAATCATTTTGATCGGCAATGTAGGTGGCAATTCCTTCATCAAACCAGGTAGGTAGCTTAAAAGAATTAACGGGGCCTAAAAGATTGCGGATCGCGTCGTGCGACAGTTCGTGGGCGATTAGTTTTTTATTAAGAAATCTTTCATCAATAACAATCCCGTATTCATTTCCGGTTCCGCTGCCTCGCATAAGGCCCCCATATCTAAAAAGGTCGTTTTCTCCCAAAACTAGAAGGACATTTGCTTTAACGGGAATTTTGTAAAATTCCTCGTTTTTCTTAACCGCCTCTTGAGCATAGGCCAAGGCCATTTGAGAAACTTCCCATTGGCTGACGGGGTTTGCTTCCTGATTTTTACCCTCCGGAGTACATTCAAGCAATATTTGTTTGTTTGGAGCTGGATAGAAGATTCTAATCTCATTGCCGCTTTCAATTTTGGTAAACCCCGGTTTGATTGGCGAAAGCAGTAAAAGCGGCCCAAAAAGAAAGATGGCCAGTATTGGAATAGGTAACCCAATCACCGAAAGCAACAGATACCTTTTTTTGTTGGCTGTTTCCTTGTATCCCTTAAATAAGCCGAAAACAATAAAAGCAAAGGTAGCTACCAACAATAAAGTCATGTCAAATTTTGTTTTTTTATTACTTTAACAATATCGAATAAAGTGTAGACATAGAGGAAAATTAAGGCAACGGTGACGACAGCCGCCCTTCCTGAAAAGATGTTCATTGAGGTGCTGATAAAATAAACTACAATCCAGACCAAAATAGTCGCGCCCAGCAGGGCAATACCGTCAAAATATTTTCGTAAATAGATATGCCCCGATCCTGGGAGTAGGAATGAGAGAATTATGGCTGTTTTTTTGTTTTTCATAGATTTTTAAACCTTTTTAAATTAACGAAAGAGATTTTCATATCTCATCTATCTCCAGTAAAGCAGATCTGTTATAAATTTTCAACTAATTTTTGTATAGTACCTTCATATAATAATAAGAGTAATAATGATAGATAGTTTGAGGGAAAGACAAGCGAGTGCCAACCTATTTTAAATGGTATTTCAAGAATTGCCACGGCAAAAAATTCCTGATCTCTTTATTAAGAACAAAAAATTAGCTATTCTACTAGAAGATATTTAATTTTTTACCATGCTTGATTTACGACAGTTTCTACTTATTCCGGTTTTTTGGCTTGTTGGCTTTCCTCCAGCTTTCGCGCGCTTTTTTGCGCATTGGAACATTGCCATGGACCGTAATCTGGGTGTCAGCCTAACGGTTAGGTATCTGGCGGTTCCGCTCTTTGGTGATTACACCATCGCCGGTAGAATAATTGGCGGTATTTATCGATTTGTCGCCTTAATTATTTTTTCTTTTTTCATTTTGGTCTGCGATTTGTTTCTAGTGGTGTTTTTTCTTTTGTGGTATGTGTTTCCCTTGCTTCTTTTTTACTACTTGGATTTTTGGTCGGTGCTTATTTTAGCGGTTTTAGTGTTTTGTATTTTTATCTATCGTCGGGATCGTCATGTTAAAACTGTCTTTCAAATCTCTGACTATAAACATATCTCTGATGCTTTCCCACATCAGGTGAGAAGGGTTTTTTCTAATTACGATCCTAATAAACCACACCAATTACTGCTTAATCTTTTGAATAGTCATTTTTTTGTTCGTTTTTTGCTTAAGATTGGTTTGAGCGAATCCCTTTTGCGAGAGCTATTACAAAAAACTCCTTTGCCGTCTTTGACTTACGATAAGCTTAGCCAGGAAATTTACAAAATCGCCACCAAAACGAACTCAAGGCTTGTTTTTAGCGAACATATATTTTTTGTTTTTTATGATCAATCTAAGAAGTTGCAGGAAGCTTTGCTGGATACGAACATCCATCGTGACGATATTTTTGGGGCGTTATCTTGGCTTGTGGAAGATTACATAAAAAATAACCCGCCGAAAATGTGGGATGAGGACTACAAAGTTTCTCCTATCGGCGGTGTGGATCGGGCCCGAACCAGCCGTCCCACTCCGCACTTGGATAGTGTAAGCGAAGACTTGACTTGGAAAGCTTCCCGTAACCTTCTTCCCAAAGCGGTGGGAAAAGAGCAAGCTCTGGAAAGTATAATTCGTGCACTGTCCCGTTCCGGCCATGAACATGTTTTGATTATAGGCGAGCCCGGTAGTGGTAAGACCACTTTGGTGGGCGGGTTGGCGCAAGAAATAATTGCCGGTACATATAAGGACTCTCTCCAGTTCAAAAGGCTTGTTTCTCTGAATCCCTCCGCTCTTGGCTCTTACGCTACTTCTATTGGTGGTATGAACGACAAACTGACAAGAATAATAAAAGAGATTGAAGCGGCGGGTAATATAATTTTATTTATTGATGAAATTCACAATCTGGCGGCGGCAGTTCAAGAAGAGGCGGGGGAGTCGTCCAGCGCTTATGCCGCGCTTCAGCCGCATTTGAGCTCGCACGCCTTTCAGATAATTGGGACGACTGATTACGCCAACTACAAAAAATATATTGAACCGAATGGGGCTTTTGCCCGGCTGTTCCAAAAAGTGGAACTTAAAGAGGCGACTTTAGATCAATCACTGTCAATTTTGCGCGCTGTTTCCTTGGATATTGAGCACAGCGAAAGAGTTTTGATCAGTTTCCCCGCTCTGCGTCAGGCGGTTAATGTTTCTGACCAAGTAATATATGATCGGGTTTTGCCCGACAAGGCGGTTGATTTGCTGGATGAGGCGGTGTCTTACGCGCGAGAATCATCTCGGGCCGTAGTAACAGCGGATGATGTTTTGGAAGTAGCCCAACGGCGCACCGGTATTCCCATTAAAAATATTACTGGTCAAGAATCAGGAGCGCTTCTTAATTTGGAGGAATTGATTCATAAGCAAGTTATTAGCCAGCAAGAGGCAATTAGCGCGGTCGCGAATGCGCTGCGGCGGGCGCGAGCTGGTTTGACTGCTAAAGGAAGGCCGCTGGCCAGCTTTTTATTCGTCGGCCCGACCGGAGTGGGCAAGACCGAAACCGCCAAGGCTTTAGCTAATGCCTACTTTGGCGGGGAAAAGAGGATGATTCGTTTTGATATGAGCGAATATCAAGAAAAAAGCTCTCTTGATCGCCTAATCGGCCCGCCGCAAGGCCATCCCGACGCCGCTTCCGGCGGCCAATTGACGGAAGCAGTGCGCCGCCAACCATTTTCTTTGGTTTTGCTCGACGAAATCGAAAAAGCTCATCCGGATATTTTGCTTCTTTTTTTGCAGGTTTTGGATGACGCGCGTTTAACTGATGGTATGGGTCGTACCGTTAATTTTTCCAACACTATTATTATTGCTACCTCAAATGTTGGCACCGCCGCGATTCAAGAGGGAATAAGCCGAGGACAAGCTTACGACCAAATAAAGGAAGAGGCGATGATATCCCTTCAGCAGAGATTTAAACCGGAGCTTCTAAACCGATTTGACGGTATTATTACTTTTCAGCCGCTTGCCCAAGGTGATGTTCTCCAAATTACCCGGTTATTACTTAAAGATCTGGCTAAAAGGGTGGCCGAAAAGGATATTCGTTTGGAGTGCGAAGAAGATTTAATTGAGGCACTATCCAGAAATGGTTTTAGTAACCAATGGGGTGCCCGTCCTTTGCGGCGTTTAGTTCAAGATAAATTAGAAGCGCCTCTGGCTAAGCTGATGATAAGCGGTCAGGCCAAAAAAGGAGATTTAGTAAAGCTGGACGCGCGGTTTTTGGAAACCGGGAAAATTGATTAATCTATGAATAAAGAAGAATTAGCGGCTCGTTTTTTTGAGTTGCGGCAGAAGTTGAACATTGACGAAAAAAAGACCCAAGCTTCACAGTTGTTGGCAGAATCATCGGACAGCGGTTTCTGGTTCGATTCAGAGAGGGCCTCAAAGAAAATGAAGCGCTTGGGCTCCTTGCAAAAAGAAATTGACCGTTTTGAGGAGCTGGAACTGCTTTTGGAGGAGGATGAGTTAACTAAAATAGAAGTTGCCTTGAATGAACTGGAAAGCATGGCTTTTTTGTCAGGCCCTTATGATTCAAACGAGGCAATTTTTTCCGTTCATGCCGGTCAGGGCGGTACTGAAGCGATGGACTGGGCGGCGATGCTGGAAAGAATGTACTTACGCTACTTTGACCGTAAAAACTATCAGTACAGTCGGATTGACTGTACTCCGGGTGAAGAGGTTGGCATTAAATCGGTAACTTACCAAGTGTCCGGCGATCGTGTTTACGGTTATCTAAAAGGGGAATTTGGTGTGCATCGCCTTGTTCGCTTATCGCCTTTTAACGCCAACAACTTGCGCCAAACATCGTTTGCTTTGGTAGAGGTGATTCCTTTAATTGAGGAAGCAAACTCAATAGAGTTAAAGGATGAGGAGATAGAGTTTCAAGCCACGCACTCCAGCGGTCACGGCGGGCAAAATATTAATAAAGTCGCTACCGCGGTGCGTTTAAAACATATTCCTTCGGGCATTGTTGTTAACTGTCAAATGGAGCGCAGCCAAGCGCGCAATCGGGAAATCGCCATGCGCTTATTAAAGTCGAAACTAATGGTTTTGGAAGAAGGCAGGCAGCGTCAGAAAAAACAAGAAATAAAGGGCGAACATAAAACTCCGGGTTGGGGTAGACAAATTCGTTCCTATGTTCTTCAGCCCTACAAATTGGTTAAGGATCTACGTACTGGTGTTGAATCCTCCAATCCCGACGCGGTCCTGGATGGTGATCTTGACGATTTTATTAGAGCTCAATTGCGCGCGTCCTAATTTTTGAGACTTGTTTTTTTGCTATGTTATACTCAAGCTAGACTATATGGATGAGATTATGTCAAACCCCATTGTCGTAGATCCGATCGCCCAGGCAAAGGCGGCAAAGTTATCTAGAATCAAAGAGCTCCAAGCTCAACGAGTTAGTGGAGACAACGCTGTTAAATCCCCCTTTCCTTACTGGGTGGGAGTGATTGTTTTTGCTTTGGTGGCAATTCCTTTATCGATTTTAGGTGTTTGGTGGGCGACCAAGGGTAAAGATTCATCGTATTCTCCAGGTTCATCACCCGGATTGTACCAAGATGATCAACCCACCCCTTCAAAAGCGATTCCAAGCGAATCATCCGTAATTAAGCACGGTCTAATAAAGGAATTGCCGGGAGACTCATCGGTTAAGGCTGACTATATGTTAATAGATGACCAGGGGAATCTTGTCTCTTACCTAAGAGAGTCTAGCAAAATGAAGGATATGTTTGGATTTTTGGGCTGGGAGGCTGATGTCAAAGGTGTTGTTGTAAGTAAAGCCGGCGAGCCGCTCATTATAGAAGTGGAAGGTTTGGTTTTTTAGTTTTCTTCTCGAAATTTGTGCTTGTTTTTGATCAAGTGACAAAAAAATACCCCAATGGGGGTTTTAATTTAGATAACATCTCATTTACCGTAACGCCGGGGGAATTTGTCTTTGTGACTGGACACTCTGGCGCGGGTAAGACCACTTTGCTTCGTTTATTGATTCGTGATTTTTTGCCAAATCACGGGGAAATATTTTTTGGTGATACCAATATTACCGGTCTCAAACGGCGCCAACTCCCTTCTTGGCGGCGGCAAGTGGGGGTGGTTTTTCAGAATTACTGCCTTTTACCCCTCAAAACCGCGTACGAAAATCTTGCCTTGGTTTTGCGGGTGGGCGGAAAAACAGAAAAAGAGATTAGCTTAATAATCCCGTCTTTGTTGGAGACCGTTGGTTTGGCTAACCGCCAAAACGCCTTTCCCCAAGAGCTTTCTGGCGGGGAGCAGCAGCGCCTAGCAATCGCGCGAGCTATCAGTTACAATCCGCCCCTCTTGATTGCTGATGAGCCGGCCGGAAATTTGGATAAGGATTCAGCTTGGCAAGTATTTGGTCTTTTTGATCTTGTTAATCAATGGGGGACGACCGTCCTGGTGGCAACGCATGACGAAGTTCTAGTTAAAAAAACAAAAAAAAGAGAGATTAGGCTTAATAATGGCCGTTTAGTTGACTCGTGATTTTATGCGCGTATTGGTAGAATCTTTACATAATATTAGGCGCCAAATACTAATGAGCCTATCGAGCATATTGGTAATTTTTTTAGCTGTTTTTTGCGGAGGATTGCTTGTTAGTTTAGTTTTGTTTTTGGGTGGATTGATTAAGCAGATGGAATCGCAAGCGCAACTTAGTATTTTTTTTAATGATTCGGCTAACGAAGAACAAATCAAGCAGGCAAGAAATATTTTGGTAAAATCTTCTGAACTTATTTCGGTAAACTACATCTCCAAACAACAGGCTTTAGAATTATATACCAGCCAGTATCAACACGAGCCTATGCTGGTGGAGTCGGTGTCGGCAGAGATTTTCCCTGCCAGTTTGGATATTAGGGCCAAAAATCTTGCGTCTTTGAATAGTCTATCTGATTTCTTGTCTGCTGGCGATCTTTCTCAAGAACAATTGCTTTTTTTCTCTTCCTCCCTAGGTTTACTGGAGACAGATGTTAATTCCCTTTCTGCTGTTAAGCCTTTAATAGAGGAAGTGGCCTATTATAAAGACCTCGCTTCTAAAGTGAATTATTGGCTAAAGGTGACCCGTTGGGCTGGTTTAGGCTTGCTCGGCCTTTTGGTTGGCGTGTCTATTTTGGTAGTGCTGGTGACTATTGGTTTGAGCGTGCGCGGTTCAAAAGAGGAAATTTCTATTATGAAGCTGGTGGGCGCCACCGACCACTATGTTCAAGGGCCATACTTATGTCAGGGTTCACTGCTGGGCTTTTTTGGCGCTTGTTTGTCTTTAGCGGCCAGCGGTGCCCTTGTTCCTTTATTTTTTTCGTGGCTGTCTCCTCTTTGGCAGGAACTATCCTGGTCAGCACCGGCTTGGTGGTTAATTGCTTCTTTGGCGCTAGGGGAACTGGTGCTGGGTGCTGGTTTGGGGTGTTTGGGAAGTTGGATTGCGGTTAAACGTTATTCGCGGGCATAATAATCCGTTACAATTTACTCATGATTCGCAACTTAATTACTCTTCTTTTAGCTTTAATAATTCCTCTAGTCCACGCGCAGGATAGCAGTTTCTCTGATCAGCTATCTCAATTGGATAATCAGATTAAGGAATATGAAGACAAAATTGATCAGTTGAAAGGTGAAGAGCGGACTTTGGAAAACGAAATAAACTATTACGATAACCAAATTTATTTAACTTGGCTGCGGGTTAAGGAGACCCAGTTGAGTATTGAAGCCAAGGAGCAGGAGTTGATTGAGTTGGAAGAGGGCATTCAGGAGTTTGACGGCTACATCGTGAAGCTTGGAGAAGCGTTGGATCGGCAGAATGAGCTTTTTGCTTCGCGCGCTAGGGCTGACTATAAAATAAAAGTAAAAGACCCATGGCGATCGCTATTGGCCGCCACCTCGCTGTCCGATCTAGCCGCGCGCGCCAAATATTTCAAAGTTTTAGAGAAACGAGACCGTGACTTAATTGCTAAGATGGATCAGTTGCGTACCGATTACCGTAAGCAGAAGGAGACTTTAAGTTTAAAACGGATTCAAGTGGAACGTTTGCAGGCCGAGTTGGTGGTGGAGAAGGATCGGCTGGTGACATATCAATCGCGGATGGATCAGCAGCGAAAACAAAAAGCCTATATTTTGGAGCAGACGAAAAATAACGAGGCGGAGTTTCAGCAACTTTTAGCGCAAGCGAGAGCGGAGCAGGCGGCCATTGAGGCGGCGGTGGCTTCGTTTAAATTTGCTGATGGTAAAGAAGTCTCCGCGGGTGAAGTTGTTGCAATTATGGGGAATACGGGCTATCCCGATTGCTCAACTGGTGCGCATCTTCATTTTGAAGTGCGTCAAGATGGTCAGTATCATGATCCGGCCCTGTATTTAAAACCATATACCGACACAAATGGGGATTCGTTGGGAAGCGGTAACTGGGATTGGCCAATGACCGACCCGATTATTACCCAACACTACGGGCAAACTCCGTATTCCTGGCGGTACGCTAATAATTTCCATACCGGTATTGATATGTATAACTCAGATAATTCATTTATCCGCACGCCTTTGCCTGGCACTATGTACACCGGGCAAACCACTTGCGGTTCTTCGGCGCTTAACTATGTGGTGGTCGACCATGGCGGTGGATTAATGACCTGGTATTTTCATGTCAAGTAGATTTATTGACTATCTTTCTATTTCTGTAGTAAATTTCTCGATTATATATTGGGCAAATTGCTTAGTGATTTTGCCGGGAGTTTTCTCGTCAGCTTTAGCGATCAGTACCGCTGCATTATAGAGCCCCTCATACGAGATCGTGAAATCTATCCCGTGGTTTAAGAGGAATATGTGAGTAAATAATATTGCCATGTATCAATTGGTTGAGGTAAGCGGCGGCGGTATCCAGTACCGTCTTGTTGAGGCGCTTTCCCTCAAAGGTCTGGCTCGTTGAGCCCAGTATACCTTCTAATTTTCCTTCGTAACGGGTGTTAAAGGGAGGGATTGGCTCATCGAAAGTTAATAGATCTTTGAATGTTTCGAAATATTCCCTCGACATTTTCACGGTCATCCAAAATTTGGGAGTTTTTTCCAGACGCCTCATACTTTCCAAGTAATTCGTATGTTTTTTTGTATTTTTTAACGCTGTGTTTTACCAACTCTTTAGGATTCCTGCCCAGGCGCCTGGTAGATAGTAAGTTTTTAATGAATTGATACATATACTTAGTATTAGAATATCTAGTTTTATTTTGGCAAGGAGTGAATATTATTGTATGGTAGGTTTTCTGTCAATCGTCACTGGTGTACTATGGATATATGCTCCCAATGTTTAACCTATGACAAAATTTGATCAATACACACAAGATTCAAGAAAGATTTTAGTAATTACCAGCCAACCTTTAGACTTGGATTGTATTGCTAGCGGGCTGGTTATAAAGAAATATTTACAACATATTAATAAAGACGCGGTCTTGATATTTCCTAGGGAATTGAGTCCGGAAGAAGCGGAACAATATAACTTTTTGCCTTACTTTGAAGAATTCAACGCCAAAGACAGCCGAGAGTATTTAGCAAGAGGGGATTTTGATACCCTTATTTTACTTGATGGCACAAATTGGGTTCAATTTTACGATTACAAGAATGAAGAGCTTCCCGCTCCGGTATTAGACAAAAGTAAAAAAATAATTCAAATAGACCATCACTTAGGCGACCCTGAAGATTTAGCCACTTATCAAATAAAGAATAATAAAGCGAGCTCTACGGTGGAAGTTATTCTGTCCGAAATTACGCTAAATAATTTTATTGATGAGAGTATCGCTACTCTTTCTTACGCCGGATTGGTTGGGGACACGGGGAATTTTAGATGGAATTTTAGGGCGGCTGCAATGAAAACCGCGGCAATGTTACTAGAAGAAGGCGCGCGAACAACAGAGTTGCTGGAAAGGACATTTTTTTCCAAAAGTAGAGGTTATTTGGATATGCTCTCTTACGCCATCAAAAATACTGAATACGATGATGAGCTGCAAACTCAATTTCTTTTTATGCCATTAGAAAAACAGCAACGGGACGGCATATCAGAAGAAATGCTTAAGCTTTTGGGTGATGCTTATACATCAGAATTGGCCAATACTGTTAAAGGTTATCCAAGAGGACTTTACATTAAAGAATTTGAGGAAAAGGGAAAAATTAAAATCAGCGGTCGGGGGAGCAGTATGTTTAACAAAATTAACCTTCCAATCCTGTTTTCCAAGTTAGGCGGTAATGGCGGCGGTCATTTTAATGCTGCCGGAACGAGCTGTACTCGTGATTTAGAAGAAGTTAAGAAAGAGTTAAAAGATGCTTTACGAGAAATGTTAAAGGAAGTTTAGTTGGCAGCGACGGTTGATTGGTCATGTCCGGTTGGGTTACGATAAGATTGTATGCCCCCATATTCTCGGCCGGTTCTGTCTGCGTCTCTCACCCTTTTTACCTCTAGACCTATCCTTTTGTTGTTTATATTCCTTTCAATACCCTTATATATCCTTAAATATCC
>PEYW01000010.1 GCA_002774225.1 candidate division WWE3 bacterium CG08_land_8_20_14_0_20_43_13
ACTTTAGTGCGCGATAATATTAGACATCGCAGTTTAAAAGTATGTAGTTTGTCATTATGACAAAATTCCATAGGTTTAAATGTCGTTCTCTACACCACCCACAATCTGGCTCTCATACACCATCAAGGTGTACTGAAGGTATATGAACCTAGACAGAGTGGCGCGGGAAATTATATTGTGTAGAATAGAATATATGCCCTTAACTTTTGATCAAATTGAATCTGTGGCGGAAGAAGAAGAGCGGCGTTCTGCCCGCGAAGGCAGGGGAGGCGGCGGTGGGAAGAAACGTTCCTCGGTCAGTGCCACTTCCAAAGCCGCCCGGGCTCGAGATATCGCTAACAGCCGCCAGGAAAAGAGCCAGCAAAGCAAGGAAGATCTCCTTGGTGTTTTGCAGATATTTCCCGAATTTGAAAATAAGGATCACGAAGATCGGTTTATTGGCCGATACTTGGCTTGGGTAAATTCTTCCCTGGAATCAAAGGCGGTTGTTTTAAACGACGCGACTGATTTGGAGTACAAGTTTACCACCTCTTCCAAAGGAGCTGGCGGGCAGAATGTTAATAAAGTGGCCTCGGCCGCGATTTGCCGGCATGTTGTGACGGGAATTTCTGTTCGTAATCAGGAAACGCGCGATCAGTCCAGAAACAAAGAAAAGGCAAGAGCGATTTTGTGCGGGCGATTAGCCGGCCATATTAACGATTGGGAATCTTACCTTGGCGAGGGAAAAAGTCTAACTAACGATATTGTTCTTGAGCTTCTCCTTGAGGCGGGCTAAGGCACATGCCAACTTATAAATATTGGTTGTTGACAATTCTTGGGATATATGCTATACTGTAGAGCATAAACTTTGAAAAATTAATAAGGAGGACTTTTCGACTGGGGATAAATGTTCCAGCTAGCCTTAAGCTGGTTGCTCAAGAGGAGCCGGTTTTAGGCTGGCTGGGACAACTGTTTTTATCTATATATAGATGAGAACCGAGGAGATTCTGTCCTTCCTGCAGTAGTGGGGAAGGCAGCGTCTGTTGCCCAGTCGTGTAGGGAGCGGTCGGCGTTTCTCGGGGCCGGTCCTAAAATCATTTTCCCTCAAGAACTACACGGGGGAAAGTGGTAGTAATATCTCTTCTCAGGAAATACGCGAGAGGAGCTCTGTTGCTACGGATCGGAGTACCGCCGCCGGCTCCTGGAGATGGCTAAACATCCACGCGAGTATACCCATATACTCGGTGGAACGCGATGGTTGGGGATGGGAGCGGGGGGCTTTATATGGGCTCACCCCCTTTTTCTGCTCCGAACTCCGACCGTGCCATCGTCTTTGGGTGCGTCAGAGAGCTCATTTTGAGCCGAGAGAGTTATTTTTGAGCCGGATGCCGTGTTCTTTTCAGAACCGGGCACCGCGCTCCCTTTTTTTCTCTCTCTCTCTGACGCACCACCCCTCTGGCCTGTAGCTCAAATTGTAGAGCGCCCCTAAAAAATTAGAGAAATGGGGGGAGGTTGAAGGATCAAATCCTTCCAGGCCAATTGCGTATTTCCCAAGCCAGGGCTTTGAGCCAACTTGGGAATTTTTTTGTCCTTATTTTAGTAGCATTAACTGTTATCTTTCTATTCTTCGCCGGCTCGGCAGTAACGCCCCGGTTAATTTTTGCTGCCCTTTCTGTTAAAATCTTGCATATGTCTAAGCTAAAAGTTGGGATAATTGGTTTGCCCAACGCCGGCAAATCAACCCTTTTTAACGCCCTGCTCGGCCAACAGGTGGCCAATACGGCACCTTATCCTTTTTGCACAATTGAGCCTAATGTTGGGGTGGTGCCGGTGCCGGATAGTCGTTTGGAGCAGCTAGTCAAGGTGGTTTTGGCTGATGAGCCAAAAGCCAGCCCAGTAATTATTCCGGCGGTAGTTGAGTTTTACGATATTGCCGGATTAGTTAAGGGAGCGCACGAAGGGGAGGGTTTAGGCAATCAATTTTTGAGTCATATCCGCGAGGTGGACGCCCTGGTTCAGGTGGCGCGTTCCTTTGTCAGCGATGCCGTTGTTCAGATTGGTTCCTTGGATCCAAAAGAGGATATAGAAACAATTAATACCGAGCTGGTGTTAAAAGATTTAGAGACTTTGGAAAAACAGAAGGGTCCCAATCCCGGAGTAAAGCTTTCTTTGGCGGACCAAAATTTTTTCTCTGGCTTGGAAAAACTTCGTTCTTGCCTTAACGCCGGACAATTAGCGGTCAGCGCGCCTTTGACTGATGACGAGAGAAAAGAAACAGCCAAATTGTCTTTGCTTACTTCTAAACCAATGATTTATGTTTTGAATGTGGACGAGGAGAATCTATTTAGAGCTCTTCAGGAGGCAGGTGACGATAGCGATTTTTTGCCTATTTGCGCCAAGCTGGAACAAGATTTGCAAGACTTGACAGAATCGGAGCGGTCTTTATACTTAAAGGAGCTAGGGTTGTCTCAACCGGGGCTGGTTAGGCTGACGCAAAGGTGTTATAAACTTCTTGGTTTAATAAGCTTTTTGACCGCTGGTCCAAAAGAAGTGCGCGCCTGGTCAATTCCTTTAGGTTCCACCGCTCCGCAAGCGGCGGGAGTGATTCATACTGATTTTGAGCGGGGATTTATTCGCGCTTCGCTGGTCCCTTACAAAGATTTAGTTGAATCAGGGAGTTTTTCTGCCGCTAAAGCCAAGGGCTGGGTGCGGGAGGAAGGAAAAAGCTATATAATTGCGGACGGTGATGTGGTTGAGTTTAGATTTAGTGTTTAATTATATGAGTGATTACGAATTAATGTTAATTTTTAAAACCGGCCTTTCGGAAGAAGATATGTCTGCTTTGATTGGAAAAATTAAAGATCTTTTGGATAAACACGCTAAAGGCGAGGTGGTAAAAACCGATGATTGGGGTAAAAGAACATTATCCTATCCTATCAAAAATCAAACCGATGGTCGTTACCAAGTTTGGCAAGTTAAAGCCTCCCCCGGCGGTTTAGCGGAGTTTTCCACCAGGTTGCGCCGCGAGGAGAATGTGCTTAGATTTTTGTTGACTGTTAAATAATTTATTTTTGGTTTGTTCCTTGGAGCTAAAGAACTCTCCGCTTATAAGCTACGATAGTTGTCTTTAGTTTCGGGAAATCTCGTTTATGTCCGCTCGTTCCTTGAATTTGGTGCAGTTGATCGGTAATTTAACTAGAGATCCCGAATTGCGTTACACCCCAAAAGGGGCGGCTGTTTGTGACTTTGGCGTGGCTACCAATCGTTCTTGGGTAACTGCCGAAGGCGGCGCTCAAGAAGAATCAGAATTCCACAATGTAGTGGCTTGGGGAAAATTAGCCGAACTTTGTTCCCAGCTTTTGCGGAAAGGCCGCAAGGTGTACATACAAGGCCGGCTCCGCACTCGCAGTTGGGAAGATGCTTCTGGTCAAAAACACTGGAAGACCGAAATTGTGGCTGATGAAATGATTATTCTTGACAGTAAAAGAGTGGAAGATTACGGCGGAGAGACACCCTCTGTTAAGCCGAGCGAGCCCTCTCCGTCCGAGGAGATAGGGGATATTACCACTAGTGAGGATATCACTTCCGACCAAGTGCCTTTTTAGCTTAAAAGCTTTAGAGCCGGCGGGACGGGGGCCGTTCGGCCCCCGTCCCGCCGAGCGCGTTGCATATGAAGAAAAAGAAGGATCAAAAAAAACGACAAATAAGAATAAAAAAGCCGGAGTTCTGCGCTTTGTGTCTTGAGGGTTACCAAAAAGATGTTGATTACAAAGATGTCCTTATTTTAAGTCGTTTTCTTACCAAAAGAGGTAAAATATCTTCACGATCCCGCTCCGGATTGTGCGCCAAACATCAACGAAACCTGACTAACGCTATTAAATTGGCGCGTTTTATGGCTTTAATTCCCTATATTGTTCAGTAGGTGGAAAAATGAGGTTTTTGGCCTTATACTTAAGTCATGCCTGCCAAGAACTTACTAACCAAAGAATGTAAAGAAGTAATCGCTTTAGATTTTAGCTCCTCTTCCGTGCGAGTTTTATACTGCGGGGATTCCAAACCGGGTTTTTTTAGCTATAGTTTAGCGCCTTTTCTTTTGCGCGAAAAACTGCCGGTTTTGGAAGGGTTGCTGGAAGTATTATCTTGGGTTGAAAGGGACCTTGGTTTGGAATTGCAGCATAACGGACATTGGCGCCCTTCAATTGTGCTGGTGGGTCGGTTAGTCTCTCTAGAACTAAAGAAAATACTATCGTATCCGCCTCTTGATCCGCTCATGCTTTTACGCCGGTTAAAAAGATTGGTCTTTTTCGCCCGCTCCGGAATTGTTGCTTTTGATAATCATTGGGTTTCCGGTGATGTTGATCCTGAAAAAGTGGTACGTTGGCTGCCTTTTCCCCTCAATCCCAATGATCTGGCTGACTATCTTTTTAATGTTAGTCTCTTTACCCAAACTATTCCTGATACTAGAGAAAGTTTATATATAAAGCAGGCTTTGGTTAGAGAATCCTTAAAACAACTGGTTGGAAAAATCAGCGGTCGTGACGGTTTTTACAACAGTCTAAACAAGGGAAAATCTTTACTGATTGGTTCCGCCTTTTCTCAAGTAGTTAGTCCAAGTCAGGCGGTCTCAATTTTTCTTGACGGGGTACGCCCGCGCGGGGCGGTCTTTTTGGAAAGGGATTTAGATCAATGGCTGCCTTGTTTGTTGGTTTTGTATTGTTATTATCCAAAAATTGCCAAAAAGGCGGTTAAGTATTGGCCGCGAAATTTCCTTGGTACGGCGGTGGGTTTGGGTATGGAAGCTAACGGCACTTTGATTTTAGACGATAAGACCACCTCAGAGTTTCATTTAGGCGAAGGGGAGCTTTTTCAGTTTTTTGTCCCGGCCTCCAAATCAGGTTGGCTGCGGGCGCGCACTCGCAATGGGCTTTCTGATTATCGCGTGCGGGGAGGAGAGGCGGGTTTAATTATTGACACTCGTTCTTACGACTTAATTCTTCCCGAATCTTTTGAGCAGAGAAAAATGCTTTTGGATAAATGGGCTGGAGAAGTAGGCGCGCGTGGTCAAAAGAGTCAATTTTAATATGATGTGTAAAGTTTTAGTTTTAAAAAAAGTGATTCGCAATCAGACTGTTTTTTTAGAGCGGCAATTGCCGGGTGGAGGTGAAATTGTTGTTAAAAAAGACGACCGGGTTGAGCCTTTTACCGTGGTTGGTAAAAGCGTAACCAGTCTGAACAAGGTTGAATTCAATTTGGCTGATCTCTGGGGGGTTAGGTTTCCACAATCGGTTAATAAATTAAACATAAAAAGGGATTTTTCTTCTGGAGAGGCAGTCATAACTTATAATAATTTATTTGGTCTGTTCAAAAAAGAACTTCTCGCTCCTTTTAGAGGATCCATCAATTGTTTTGATCGTGGCACCGGGCGGCTTTCTTTAGTGTCAGCCCCGGAACCGATTAAAGTATTATCTGGATTAGGCGGATGTGTTTACGATGTTCTGCCCAACAAAGCGTTGCTAATAAAGACCTGTGCTGATTTGGTAGCTGGCGTGTGGTCGTTTGGGGATGACGCGGCTGGAGAACTGGTTCTTTTTGATGATGTTTCCCAATTCAGCCTTTATAAAGGATCTTTAAAGGATAAACTGCTGGCGATTAAGTCTGGTGTGAGGCGTGAGTCATTGGATAAGCTGGCCTCGCTAAAAGTTGGCGGTTTGATTACAGGCAGCTTGTTTAGTCGTGATTTGCGCGATTTGTCTCTTCCTGTTTTGTTGACGGAAGGGTGTGGGGAAATCCCCATGAGCCCAGTTATTTGGGATTTTTTAAAAAGCGTGGAAATTCGTCATTGTTATCTTTCTCCGGCTGGTAACTTTTTGGCGGTTCCAATGATTGATGGGGGTGTTTCTAGCTGTGTCAGACCTGTCGATTTTGATCAGAAAGCGGAGCTGAAAGAGGGGAACCGGGTAAAGATTTTCTCTTGGTCCAACTTTGGCGCGGAGGGGGTTGTTAGCAAGATATTTGTGGAGTCCGTAACATTGGGCTCTGGCCTTTGCTCTCCAGCGGCCGAGGTTTTGCTTGATGGTAAAAACGAGACAATTCTTGTTTCCTCTAATAATCTAGGTATTATTCTTGGGTAAGAGAGCCTTGCTTTGTTAGCTTTTTTGTTTTTATAATAGTTCCTTGTATGTCTTACCCTAATGAGCACGAACAAGCGCGCGGTTTTATTACAAAAATTGCCAATTGGTTTTTGATTGCGCTGACATTTTTTGCGGTTGGTTGGTATATGGGCAAGCGCGGTTACGAGCCGCGGTTAAATCTTGGCGGGGGTGCGCCGTTAAAAATCGTTAACACTACTCCGCCGGGTAAGGAAGCAGCGCCCGCTGATTTTGGACTTTTTTGGCAGGTTTGGGATAAAGTTACCAGCTCCTACCTTTTTAGGCCAGTTGAGGGTAAAAACTTAGTTGATGGGGCAATCAAAGGAATGGTCGCTGGCGTAGGGGATGATTATACCGTGTTCCTCACCGCTGAAGAAAAAGCGGCTTTGGATGACAGTTTAAGCGGTCGTTATCAAGGTATTGGCATTGAATTGGCGATGAAAGACAATCAATTAATAGTGATCGCTCCTCTGGAGGGCTCCCCCGCCAAGTTGGCGGGTGTTTTGGCTGGTGATAAGATACTGGCGGTTGATGGTAAGCCCACCGTAGGATTATCTATTACCGAGGCGGTGTCCCTAATTCGCGGTCAGAGCGGTACTTACGTTAATCTTACTTTGCAGTATAAAGATTCCGCCTCTCGACAGCTAAATATTCCTCGCGGTAATATTGATGTTCCAAGTGTAACTTGGGATTTAAAAGAAGACCGGATTGTTTACGCGCGGATCTCCCGTTTTGGCGCGGACACGCCTAAAGAATGGCAAGAATTTATTGCCCAATTAAAAAGAATTGGTCTGGTGCCAAAAACAATGATTCTGGACTTGAGGAGCAATCCCGGCGGTTATATGCAGGCGGCTATTAGTCTAGCCTCCACTTTTATTAAAAAAGGAGTAGTAGTAACAGAAGATCGGGGCGGCGGTATTACCCAAGATTTTAAGACTAGCGGCGAGGAGCCTTATTTTTCTGGAACAAAGATAATTATTATTATAGATCAAGGTTCCGCCTCCTCGTCAGAGATTTTAGCCGTCGACCTTCAATATTATTTAAAAGCCGTTTTGGTGGGAGAAAAGAGCTTTGGTAAAGGTACTATTCAGGAGGCTTTGGATTTACCGGAGGGGACAGGCTTAAACATCACAGTGGCGCGCTGGCTTACCCCCGAGGGAAAATGCGTTACTGGAGAAGGTCTGTCACCTGATTATCCGGTGATTAGGGAAGAAAACGAAGTGTCGGAAGGCAGGGACAGCCAGCTGGAAAAAGCGGTGGAATTGGCAAATAGCTACAATAATTAGTTAATTTTTTTGCTTATGTTAGAAAATCAAGATCAAATGCCAAATAAAAGGCAATTTAAGTTTCAAATCGATTTAAATGCCTTGTTGGTGGCAATAATTTTATTTGTTTTTGGTTTCTATTTAATAAAAAGCCAGGCTTATGTTGGTTGGTGGCAAAAGCTTTCGTCGCTGTCTATCTTCAATCGCCCGCCTAGTGCCAGCTATTCTTCCGCCAATAAGAGTTTTTATGATCAGCGGGTGGTGCGGGAAGAATCGGCGGTGATTGACTTGGTTGATCGAGTAAGTCCGGCGGTGGTTTCCATTGTCACCAAGGAAGTTGGTTTTGATCCTTTTAGCGGACCTTACTCGCAGGATGCGGGTATTGGCACCGGTTTTATTATTGATTCCAAGGGATTGATTTTAACTAACAGCCATGTGGTGGACGCGAATAGTGATTACACAATAGTTCTTTTAGATAAACGTTCATTTGAAGTCAAGAAAGTTAATCTTGACCGGGTTAATGATTTGGCGATACTGGAAGTTGATGCTAAAGATTTGCCCGCGGTTGAATTAGGCGATTCTGATTCAATTAAAGTTGGCCAAAGCGTGGTCGCGATTGGTAACGCTTTAGGGAGATTTAGTAATACAGTTACTACCGGTGTGGTATCTGGTATCGCTCGTCAAGTTACCGCTTCCGGCGGTTTTGGCGGGCAGTCCAAAACTTTTGAAAATGTTATTCAAACTGACGCGGCTTTAAATCTTGGAAATTCCGGCGGGCCATTGCTTAATTTGGCTGGTCAGGTGATTGGGATTAATGTAGCCACCACCGCCGGTGCTGATAACATTGGGTTTGCAATTCCAGTAAATGTGGCCAAGCCCGTAATCGCCGATTTTCAACGTTTGGGTAAAATAAGCCGTCCGTTTATTGGGGTGGAGTATGTCATGATTACGGCCGATATGGCTAACCTTAAACGTCTTCCCGAAGGGGCGTTTGTTCAGCGAGTGGTGAAGGGTTCCCCGGCGGAGAAAGCGGGTTTAAAGGCGGGTGATATAATTACTAACATTGATGGTCAAGCATTGAATGAGGAAAACAGTTTGTCTTCTCTTACTCAAGCCAAGCGGGTAGGGGATAAGGTAACTTTGACTATTGATAGAAGTGGCGCCGAAAAAACATTAACCTTGACTCTTGACGAGGCGGAGAAGTATATGGATTTACCGTGAGGGGGTCTTATCGCGTTTTGTGTGCTCGTGTGGTATCGTAGGTCAAGTGTTTCCAACCGGGGTAAAGAAGAAAGGAGAATGGTGATGAGCCAGGTTACTACGGATGAGGTTGTTGAAGAAAAGTCCAGGTTGCAACAGTTGCTGGAGTGGAACGCTTCGCCGAGAGGATTGACCAGCGAAGAGAAAGAGGAAGCCTGGAGTTTGCTTTGCAGTATCAGTATTCAGCATAGCGAAGACAACAAGTGTTGGCTGTGCGAGTGTGCGCCCGCGTTAGAGGGGATCAATTTGTGCCGCTCCCACGCCATCTTTGCTTTTGTAAGTGGTAGGTAGTCCTTTGTCGCAGCCGGTGTTTGGTACCTTTACCTACACCGGTTTTTTCTTGTTTATTAGACATCGCAGTTTAAAAGTATGTAGTTTGTCATTCCGAATTCATTTCGGAATCTTACTGGGTATTAGATCCTGAAACAAGTTCAGAATGACAAAATTCCATAGGTTTAAATGTTGTTCTCTAATGCAGCAGAAGACAAAGACCCGATCTTGATGCCTATTGATTCCTTGCGTCATTCTGAACCCGAGTAGAGCGAGAAGGAAGAATCCCATTCGGATGGGATCCTTCGTCCCGCCAAGGGCGGGACTCAGGATGACGGAAATGGCCGTCATTCTGAAGGAGCGAGTAGCGACTGAAGAATCCCCTTTAATTTCCTGATGAGATCCTCCGTCCGCCGGAGAGGCGGGTTGGGTCTTATGTCTGGCTTGATGCTTAATTATGGCGATTCTGATAAAATATCCTCTGTATGTCAGAAGATTATCTTAAACAACAACTTGATGATTTGGAAAACCAAATTAAACAGACCCAAGAGCTGTCTGGCGGCGGCGACAGCGAGTTGGCCGCTTTGGCGCGCGAGGATTTGACGGCCCTCAATGAGCAAAAAATCGCTTTGGAGCAGGCAATCGCCGCCGCCAATGGTACTTTTTCTTCGTCATCTCCTTCTTCCCAAGCAACGGCCGAAGATTCCAATTACGCTATCGTAGAAATTCGCGCCGGCGCGGGCGGGGATGAGGCCGGGCTTTTTGCTTCCCAGCTTTACCGGATGTATTCAATGTTTGCCGTCAAGCGAGGCTGGAAAATAATAGAACTGGAAAAGAACGAAGGCGGTTTGGGAAACATAAAGCAGGTGTCGTTTGAAATAAAAGGGGAGGGGGTTTATGGGCTTCTTGCCCATGAATCCGGCGTTCATCGCGTCCAGCGCGTTCCGGAAACCGAAAAGTCCGGCCGAATTCATACCTCTACCGTCACTATCGCGGTTTTGCCAAAAGTATCGCCAGTGGTTTTAAATATTGGGGAAGACGATATTCGTATGGAGCGTTTTCACGCTTCCGGCCATGGCGGGCAGAACGTCAATAAGGTGGAAACGGCGGTGCGTTTGATCCATATTCCTACCGGGCTGGCGGTTGAATGTCAAAGAGAACGTTCCCAACAGCGCAATCGCGATCTGGCGATGGAGCTTTTGCGCTCCCGTTTATTCGAGGAGATGAAGCGCCAGCAAAAAGCATCACTGGACGAGTTGCGAGCTGATCAAGTGGGGACCGGAGAACGCAGTGAGAAAATTAGAACTTACAATTTTCCCCAAAATCGGGTCACCGACCATCGTCTAAAGAAGTCTTGGTACAATATTGAATTGATAATGGATGGGGAGATTAGCGAGATTATGGAGGATGTTAAGGAGATAGATAAGGGGGAGCCGATCAATGGATCAGAAGCGGGTGGTGGTGCCTGATGGTCGGTGGT
>PEYW01000004.1:0-455 GCA_002774225.1 candidate division WWE3 bacterium CG08_land_8_20_14_0_20_43_13
AGTGAAACAGGACCTAAATGTTACACATAACATAACATGAGTCAAGTCTACGCAATACCCATCATACTCACTCAGAGATTAGGCCAAAAAAACTGGAATGACTGGTGCTGGCAGTTAAAAAACGCGATAACTACAGCGCCTAAGCATTTAAACAGCGTATTAGAAAAATACCCCGTTTTTATCACGCCCTATTATTTTTCCCTTATTAAAAGCAATGATCCTATAGACCCTCTGCGCGCGCAGTGTATACCGTCCCCGGAAGAATTAAAAGACCAGTCAGGCGAAGACGACCCTCTTATGGAAAATAAATTTATGCCTGTGCCTTGGCTTGTGCATCGCTATCCTGACAGGGTTCTGGTAAATTCCTCCAACATGTGCGCGATGAACTGCCGCCATTGCACGCGCAAACGCGAATGGTCAAAAGGCAGGGTAATGCGCAGTTTGCTCGATATAGA
>PEYW01000004.1:480-9797 GCA_002774225.1 candidate division WWE3 bacterium CG08_land_8_20_14_0_20_43_13
CGGGTTTGTCCCAATCGCCAATCAACTGGCCCTAGGCTTATCCACTAATCCCGGCGTTGTTAGTTTAGCCCAGTATAAAAACTATTTAGTCTATCAGGCCAACGCCCCGCTTTTGCCTACCGCCAAGGCCCAAGATTCTGGCGGCGCTCAAGCGCTAAGTCCGATGATTGTAATCTGGAAAGCAATGAGGAATATCTCGTATATGCTCATGGCCGCCTTGTCCGTGGTGGCCGGCATTATGATAATAATGAGAAAAAAGATTGACGCCAAGACCTCGGTTACTGTTATGTACATGATCCCCCGCATGGTTGTTTCCCTTATCCTAATAACTTTTAGCTTTCCCATTGTTGCCTTTATTATAGACCTTTCCTTCTCTTTTACCGGAATCGCTATCACCACCATATTAGGTGTTGCTAAATTAAATATCGCCGATGCTGTTTCCCATTTGCTTTATGTGGCGACCCATCCAGTAGAATATTTTGGAGTACCGCTTGATCTTATTCAGGGCAGTGTGGGAATACTAGCATGGACAATGTCAATTACGCTAGTGCTAATTGTCGCGATCGCCGCTATTTTCATCGCCTTCATTAATCTTATAACAAGATACGCTCGCTTGCTGTTAATGACCGCTTTTGGCCCGCTGATCTTGGTGTGGGATTTTTTACCCGGGCAGAACAAGCAAACCAATGGCTGGATCAAAGGAGTAGTGGCTAATGCTTTAGCCTTTCCAGGGGTGCTAGCTGTAATAGGAGTCGCTGTTTTAGTAGGTACCTCCTCAATGACGATGATATCAGACACAAATACAGTACTTGGAATAGTATCAAGCGGAGTTCAAGGTTTAATTCAACCTATCCTTGTAATTGTTATACTTTTTGAATCAATGAAGGTTCCCAAAGCGATAGACAAAATGCTTGCCGGAAAAGATACTTTGCCCGGTTGGTACGCTCCCGGTTTTGGAGGTAAGCGCTAGAAAAGCAAAGTAAGCAAAGTGCAAAATTAAAGAACCTTGCTATATGGCAGGGTTTTTTATCTTCCAACATATCTTCAAGTTTAACGAGCGAAGAGTCACAAAACAAAAACAGGGCGAGGTGTTATATAATGATTAAAGTTAAACATGCCAAACATCGTCACCAGTCAGCAAGTAAAAAGCCAGCACCCCATTCCTCAAAATGTCATGGACGTGGAATTCAAAATTGTTGGTGATCTCACCCTTCGCCAATTTATTCTAGTGGCCGCCGGGGCAGGCTTCGCGTTTATTTTCTACAAGACAATTAGTCCGGTACCAGTTAACTGGTTGGTTGCTTTTTTTACCTTTGGCGCGGCTGCTGCCATAGCTTTTATCCCGCTTGATGATCGCGGTTTGGATCAATGGTTAATAAATTTCATAAACGCCGTTGCAAGACCAACCCAAAGGGTGTGGCGCAAAAACCCGCGGCCACCATCATACCTTTTAGGCGAGTACGCTCAAATGGTCACTTCGGAGATAGTTTCCCTGGCTCCGGCCCGCAGCCGCTCGGAACTTATAGAATACTTGCAGAGACTCGATACTCCAGAAAATCGCGAGGAAATATTAGAAACAAAAGAGAACGATTTTTTAAAAAGAATTTCACAAGAACAACCGTTGATTAGTGGTTTAAGTCAAACACCACCAACAACGCCGGCCGCGACAGCGCCAACGGCAAAAGCTCAATACCGGCAGCAACAGCAAGAGGAAGAGGTATTTTTTATTCCTACCGAAGAAGGCCTTCAAGAGGTTGTCAAGGCAATAAAAAATACCCAGCCGGGAAGAAGTTTGAGTCTAGAAAATTTTAGAGAAACCCCAGGTATGGGCGGTGACAGCCTAGTTCTTCCTATAAAAGGAGAGGTTGTTATTGAAAGCGTTAAAAAGCAGCCACCCAACCCCACTTCCAAAAAAAGTAATGAGGAGGAGGCAAAAACCGTGGTCTTACTTAGAGATCTTCACAACACCATTAATTTGGCAAGAGAGAGCTTAAATAAAGTGGTAGAGACAAGCAAAACAGTCCAGACGCCGCCGCCGAACCCGGTAAAAGATAATGTTTTTAGATCAGATGACTTTAAAAAAGAGATGGTTAAAAGCCGCCTAAAACAACTCACCGGACAACTAAATACTTTAAAGGAAAGGCAGCAGTCAGGCGAATCCAGTCTGGAAAAAACTATTCAATACTACCAACAACAGATTAAAGGTTTGGAGGAACGGCTCGAAGGAAAATCCGCGGTTGATATCGGTAACCAAAGCAACTCCGAGAAGATTATGGAAAAAATAGACAGCCTCAAAAAGCAGAGTCTCATTTTTCAAAATCAGATAGAGAGCATTAACAAAACAATCGCCATTTCTAAACAAACTGCCAGCCAAAATCAAGATAAAAGACAACTGCTTCTCATTGAACAGCAAGAACAAACACTAAACAATCTGGCAGAAAACAAAAAAAGTTACGAAAGTCAAATAGATAACCTAGTGCAAAGGCTAAAACTTCAAATGACTCCGCTAATCCCGCAAGAGGAACCGGTGACTAAAACAACCGCCGGTACGCAAAGGCAGGAACAAAGAATAAAAGTCCAAGTAAAGCCAAATATTGTTTATGGAACAATAAGAGATAGGGATGGACACTTACTGGAAAACGCTGTTATTATTATTAAAGACGAACGACATGAACCGGTGCGGGCGCTTAAGACCAATAAGTTAGGTCAATTTAGAACCAGCACCCCTTTATCTAACGGCGACTATACAGTGCTAGCGACAAAGCCAGGTCTCTCTTTTAACACCGCGAAAATAAACTTAATGGGAGCGGTGATTAATGAAATCGAACTGCTCGCGCAGTAGTAATATATGGTATTACCTAGTACACAAAATCATTTAGATGTCAAAGATATTGAGCAAGGCGTAATACTTCTTAAAGATGGAAGCGCTTCCATGGTAGTTCAAGTAAATTCGCTTAACTTTGACCTGCTGTCTGAACCTGAACAAGACGGTATTATCGGGGCCTACAGCGGCTTCCTCAATTCACTTTCTTTTTATGTGCAGGTACTGATTATTTCTCGCCGTACCGATGTGTCAAGTTATCTTAGCAAAGTATCTCAAGCACAGGAAAGGCAGCAAAATCAACTGCTAAAGGAGAGGTTGGGCAACTACAAAGATTTTGTACAACAACTGATTTCCAAAAACGATGTGCTGGATAAATGTTTTTACATAATTGTTCCTTATAAATCACCACTAACCGGCGGCAGTAACAACAATTCACCCTTAAATATGCTAAAAAAATCTTTTGGTATTGGCGGACAAAGCAAGGAGCTGCGATTCGACAAAGCGGATTTACTAAAAAGGGCTTTTATTGATTTGGAACCAAAAAGAGATCATGTAGTAGAGCAACTGCGCCGTTGTGGACTTAAAGCAGAACAGCTAAATACGGAACAACTTATTACTTTAATGTATGAGTTGTACAATCAAGATTCGGCCAAGAACCAACCTTTGCAGGATGAGGCGAAAAACTACACTACTCCAATCGTAGAGCCAAAAATAAGGTTATAGCCATAAATTATGAAGATGCTTACTCGTAAAAATAGCAAGATAAAAAAAGAAGTTGATTCGCCGGGTGCTACTTTGGCTAAAGGAATGTTATCGGTTATCGATATAATCGCCCCCTCCGCCATTGAGGTAGATTTTAATCATACAAAAATTGGCAACACCTACTTTAGAACAGTTTTCGTTACCGGGTATCCTCGATTCGTTGGCGCCAACTGGCTTTCTCCTATTATCAATTTTGAACATTCTTTACAGATTAGCATGTTCTACTACCCAATAGAATCGAAGGGGGTATTAGATGACCTAAGACGTAAAATCGGGGAGATGGAAGCCACTTTAAGAACGGAACAAGAACAAGGCAAGGCGATTGATCCAGCGGTAGTAGCCGCTTTAGAAGACGCTAAATCCTTGCAGGAGCAAATGGTTAAGGGGGTAGAAAAATTTTATCAATTCTCCTTTTACATAAACATACCAGCTGCCAATCTCGAAGAACTTGTAAGAGTAACTAAAAAAGTTGAGTCTACCTTGGGTAGTATCATGGTTATTTCCAAATTAGCGACTTTACAAATGGAATCAGGTTTTCAATCGTGTATGCCATTAGGATTGGACAAATTACTAATTAGCCGCAACATGGATACCACTTCCCTAGCTTCCACTTTTCCTTTTACTTCATCGGAACTTACCGCCAACGAAGGTATTTTGTATGGAATCAACCAACACAACGGCAGTTTGATTATTTTTGACCGTTTTACCTTAGAAAATGCAAATTCCATTGTGTTCGCCAAATCGGGGTCGGGAAAAAGCTATCTAGTTAAGTTAGAAGCGCTGCGTTACCTAATGTTTGGCACCGAGATGTTGATTATTGATCCAGAAAACGAATATAAAACCATGTGCGAAGCGGTGGGCGGTGATTATATCAGTTTCTCACAAAACAGTGTTTCCAAAATTAACCCTTTTGACCTAGCCGCCTATGAGCGAGGCAGTAACACTTTAGGAAACAAGGTTATGTCTCTGCATACCCTTTTTAAGATAATGTTGGGCGGGCTATCGCCGATTGAAGAGGCGGTTTTGGATAGAGCGTTGCTGGCCACCTACCAAAGCAAGGGCATAACTGTTAATCCCGACACTCATAACCAAACTCCGCCGGTCATGGAAGATTTGTTTAATCTACTGCAACGCGCCAAGGATCCGGTCGCCGCTCAACTAGCAGAGAAAATGGAACGTTTTATCCACGGCAGCCTGTCAGGAATTTTTGACCAACAATCTAATATTTTTATAAAAAGTAATTTGACCGTCTTCGCTACTCGCGACCTGGAAGACGCTATTCGCCCCATTGCCATCTTTATTATCCTTGATTTTATTTGGAACAGAATACGGCAAATGTTAAAAAAGAGGTTGCTGATCGTTGATGAGGCTTGGTATTTAATGCAGTATCCTGACTCGGCTATGTTCCTATACGCGGTTGCCAAAAGAGCTAGAAAATACTACTTGGGATTAACCACCATCTCCCAAGATGTAGAGGATTTTCTAAGTTCTGATTACGGACGGGCCATTGTTACTAACTCCTCAATTCAGGTACTGCTCAAACAATCAACCGCTGCCATTGACCGCCTGCAAAAAGTCTTTTATTTATCGGAAGGAGAAAAAAGGCTTCTCTTGGGGGCCGGGCTTGGGGAAGGCCTATTCTTCGCCGGAAATAATCATGTAGCTATAAAAATCGTAGCCGCTCCAGAGGAACACGAGCTAATCACCACATCACCCAAGGAAATACTCGCTAAACAGCAAAAGGAACAGCAGAAAGAGGAGCAACGGGAAAAAGAGTTGGCCGCAAGAGATCAACCACTTCCAAAAACCTCGGTAACCCAGGGTTCCTCGATAAACCAAGATAATTTAAATGTTCCTCAAACAAAACCAATAGCCGCTTCGGTAAGAACTTTTTCTAGAGCGCCATCCAGACAAGAATTGGCAACGCAAGTCACCGCCCCACCAATAACACCGCGAATTCAAAAAGATGAGGGTATACAGCAACTAGAACAAGAAGTAGAGAAGAACAGTCAACCAAACCAACAGGCAAATCTGCACGGCCAAGCAATGCCCTTGGAAACTAAACCGGAGCCTAAAAACGAATCAGCCTACTCCTGAAAACGGACCGGCATAATAACATAGGAAAAGGCAGAATCATCTTCTTTTGCCGCGTCGCGCAACAATACCGGATTCAAAGAACCGTTTGCCCCCAGAAAAACAGATGGACAGTACATGATATTCAAACAATCAAACAAATATTTACCGTTTAAAGCTAAAGTTAACTCCTCGCCTTCAAAAGTCGACGGCAGCGAAACCGTCCCTTCCCCCACATCTTGAGATTCTGATTTTACCACGGAACCATCGACGCTAAGGTGCAATTTAACAACATTAGCCAAATCTTGAGCAAAAACCATAGCGCAACGAACACCGCTAAGCAAATCTTCACGCTTAACAATTAATGAAGCGGTAAAAGAACTGGGCATGATTTTTTTATAATCGGGAAACTCCCCATTTAAAACCCGTGCCATTATCACCACCCCGCCCGCCTCAAAAGCCACTTGATTCGTATCAGGTAGATGAAAGAAAGAAATTGCCTCACTACCGTTAGCAAAACGGCCTAATCTTACTACTTCCCGTAACGCTTTGGCTGGAATAATTGCGGAAAACTCTTCAAGATCGGCGCCATACCCGATTAAGCGCTGTTCCGCTAAACGAAAGCCGTCTGCTCCCACCAAGGTAAAATCCTGCCCAGCTCCGCCGTAAAACAAAACGCCGCCCAAAACCGGACGGGAACTATCCGCGGAGGTGGCAAATAACACCCGCTCTAGACAAGCGGAAAAACTAGCTCCCGGGAAACAAAAAAGAGGCTTTCCCGGCAAGTCGCTCAACTGCGGAAACTCATCGGCGGAGAGCCCCAAAATCCTTGATGAAAAACCCTCCCCGGTTAGATCAATCTTTTGCTCTTGAGAGGAAAAGGAGAGAACTTCAAAGGTTAAATTGCCAAATAAATCGCTCAATATCCTGTAAGGAATAGTTATTGCTCCCGCTTGCTCCACTTTAGCTGGTAAAATTGATTTGATGCTTGTTTCCAAATCAGTGGATGATAAGACAACCCGCCCTTCGGCCTCGGCTAAAACCAGTATATTAGACAAAACCGGCAGGGCCCCCTTGGAACAAACTGCCTTTCCTACTTGAGAAAGAGCCTTTCCAAAATGTTCCACACGGCAAGAAAAATTCATAATAAAATACTAAGGAACCGGTTTAACAACAACTCGCCTTTCAAAACCATCACCTAGACTTTCGGTAATTATGGATGGGTCGCTCGATAACGCTTCATGAATTATATAACGATCAGAGGAAGACATGGGAGATAGGACTATCTGTGTCCTTAAAAAACGAACGCGGTCAGCGGTTTTTTTAGCCAACATTACTAAAAAGTCCCGACGTTGGGATTGATAACCATTAACATCAACAAACAAACGAGTGTCGGACGGACCAAATCGTTTAAAAAAAGATGCCTTTAACCAATGGCTAAAGGACTCCAAGATACGGCCGTGGTAACCAATTAGCGAACCCAATTGTTCCCCAATCAAACGAACGGACAAGATTCGACTATTCGAATTAGTGTTGGAATCATCTAAAAAAGATATATCAATTTTGCCTTCCAATCCCAGTAAAGAAAGAAAAAGAGAAAGGTGCTTGTCTAAAAAGTCAATTTGATTTTGATCTGAATCCATACTATTTGTTAAAAAAATTTAGCCGTTTCCTCAAATTAATTTTTGACGCCGACTCAATCCAATCAGACAGACCACCCCAACCTCCCCAAAAAAACCGATACTGGACAAGTGATAACAAAGTAGTCAAAAACCAATATAAAGTCAACCCCGAAGGTAAACTAAAACCCAAGAAAAGAGTCATCAAAGGCGCCATGTACAAACTTTGCTGCTGCATAGCCGCCGCCAAATCATCTGTTTTACCTTCAGTCTTTTGCGCCTGTTGGGAAAATTTCTTTGAATCAGGCATCATCAGTTTAGACAGCAAAAACTGAAAGGCGGCGGAAACAACCGGCAAAATGTAGAAAGGGTCTTTGGTAGTAAGGTTAAGATAAAAAAAGCTGGTGCTAATTAAAGAATCAGTACTCAAATACCAAGATGGCACATATAAACGACGGTTAAACTCGGCTAAAGATTCCGGGGTAAGCTTAAGAACTAAATTAAGGCTCTGGTATAGAGCAATTAAAACTAAAAAAGAAATAATTTGCGGCAAACAGCCAAGAGCCGGGTAAATACCGTGTTCCTGAAGAAACGCTGTTTGAGCCTTAGCCAGCTCCATTTTGTTATCCTTGTATCTTTCCTTAAGTTTGGCGATCTCTGGAGACAATTCTTGTTGCTTTCGGGCAATTTTAATTGAAGGAAGCGTAAGGGGAAGCAAAACCAACTTGGAAATAACAGTTAGAGCGGTAATCGCCCAACCCAAATTGCCAAAAATATTGTAGAGCCAAACCAACAAATTAAAAATAGGATTTACTAACAAAGTATTAAACATAAAAAAAGAGTTTACGGAACCGGGTCATGGCCGCCGGCGGAAAATGGATGACAGCGACAAACACGTCTAAAAGACAACCATACCCCCAGCAGTAAACCATACTTACTAATCGCTTGAAAGGTGTATTCTGAACAACTAGGCTCAAAACGACAAATCTTTACCCATCGCGGCTTAAAAACAGACAGCCAGCCGGTATCAAGCGACAAGTATTTTTGATATAGCCTGATCAAAACCAGCACAAACTTGGCCATAGTTAGCCTTATTCATAGCTTGTTTAGCCACTAATATTAAGCGCAAATTAGCTGGATAAACAGACAGCTTTGAACGGAGACAATCAAATAACAAACGTCGGATTTTATTGCGTCCAATCGCCGAAGAACATACCTTTTTAGAGCATACCACCCCGCCAGCAAAAGCGCTGTCTTTGTTAACCTTGGCATAAAAAGAAAAGGCAATAAAAAATGGGGTGTGGTATGCCGCCCCTCGCCGCATTATATACTGATAATCATGCTTAGAATGAAGACGGTAGCGTCGACACAACACAAGCTTACCTTTTCTTAAAAACAGCAACTGTTAGCTGACGACGGCCTTTGGCAATACGTCTTTTTAACACCCTTCTACCTCCTGGCGTGCGACAACGCACTAGATAGCCGTGTGTGGTTAAATGTTTTCTTTTGTTAGGCTGATAAGTTCTTTTTGGCATACAAATAGTAGCAAGACATCCGTATGTTAATCAAAAAACATTACAAAGTCAACCTAGGACACTAGCTAATTAAAAACACGGTTGACAGTTATCCACAAACATTTCTAAACTGGAGGAAACAGCCTCTGCCTAACATTTAGAAACTCACTTAAGATAAAAAAACTATGGATAAAGAACAATTATGGAAAGGCTGTCTAGCCGAAATGGAAATGGAGCTTCCCGAAGCTATTTATAAAACATGGCTTTCAGGAACAAATGTTCTAGAACAGCAGGGAAGCGTAATAAAAATAGGCACAAAAAACGCTTATGCCAAAAATAAACTAGAGACGCGGTATCTTTCCAAGATAAAAAATAGTTTGGACAGATTAACCGGCACCAAAAATATTGTTAAATTTGTTGTTGACATTAAATCCGAAGAAGATAAGAAGCAAAAATCCAATTTAGGACCGCTCTTTAAAAATGACCAAGAGAAACAAACATCACCTTTCCAAAAACAATACACAT
>PEYW01000030.1 GCA_002774225.1 candidate division WWE3 bacterium CG08_land_8_20_14_0_20_43_13
GAGGTAAGACCGAATCTCTCCGTTTACCTCGTCCTCCCGATAGCTATCTAAAAGCAACATCAACAATGTCCTGCTTACTCCAAAAGTCGGCTCCACCACATGAGGCAGGTACTTGGAACCGTCATCAAGCGAAAGAGAAAGATCTTGCCCAGAAAATTTTGAATGATTGGCAAGATCAAAGTTGGTACGATAGGCCAAACCGCAGAGCTCATTAAAGCCGCCAAAAGGAAAATCATATTCAATATCCTCGGTCCGCTTAGAGTAATGTGATAACTCCTGTTCGCTATGTCGCCGCCAGCGCAGATGGTCAGAATTGATACCCAAACTAATCAACCATTCCCACATATCCGTTTTCCATTGCTCAAAAACCGCTTCCCAATCCCGTTCATGAATAAAATACTCAATTTCCATTTGCTCAAACTCAAAAGTGCGAAAAATAAAGTTTCCCAAGGTGACTTCATTGCGAAAAGCCTTGCCTATCTGTGCCAGTCCAAAAGGCAGTTTTGGACTAAAAGAATTAATTACCGATCTAAAATCAACAAACATATTTTGGGCTGTTTCCCCCCGTAAATAGACCGTGGTTCCCCCTTCTTCCAAACTGCCTAATTCTGATCGAAACAAGGTATTAAATTTGCGCGCCGCGGTAAAATTTTTCTTACCGCAGGCGGGGCAAATTATATTTTTAGCGGCGATTGCTTTCTCCAATTCATCTAAAGACGCCCCCTCAACCTTCTCACCAGTCTGCTCTTCAATTAAATGATCAACTCTATATCTAGCTTTACAAGAACAACAATCAATCATGGAGTCGGCGAAATTGGCCACATGGCCAGACGCTTCCCAAACTTTGGGGTTGGAAATAATCGCCCCATCAATACCGTAGATTTCCGGCCGCTGATGGACGAATTTTTTCCACCAGCAATCTTTAATATTACGCAACAACTCAACCCCCAAAGGACCATAATCATAGGCGTTGGAAAGACCGCCGTATATTTCGGAATTAGGATAAACAAAACCCCGCCGCTTGGCCAAAGAGGTTATTTTTAACATTAGATCGTTCGCTTCGGTCATATATTAACTAGAGGCTAACAGAACCATTTATTTTTTCCAAGCAGGAAATATCAGACAGCAACTCTAAAGAACCAAACTTTCTCTCCAGTAACCACTCCAAGTAGTATTTTAGGGAGTCGCCAACTTGGTTAAGTTGCGCATTCAAGCAATGCACCCGTTTTACATCGTTCCAAGCCCGACTCTGAAGATTACGAATCAACCGCAATGTTTCCAGCTCCATGGCAATCCCACCTCGGCGACCGACAGCACAATCTCGGCAGATTACCCCGCCCTGGCTAGCATCAAAAACACAGCCTTCATGACGAATCGGCAAACCGCAAATCACGCAGCTGCGAAACTGCGGATTAAAACCCAATTCTTCCAGTAAATCAAGCTCAAACAAGCGCAAAGCCAGTATTTTGCGCAAGAAACTGCTGCGCTTGTCTAAACGGCTCAAAGTCATTAATGCGGAACGAAAAATACTATAACAGACTTGCTCGTCCGCAAAAAAGCGGTCTATTAATTCTGCCACATAGTAACCCAAAACCGCCAAATTCAGCTCATTTTTAAGCCGGTGGAACGAGGCGAGCGATTCCACCTCGGTTACAACATGTAAATCTCTGCCCTCCGCCAAAGAGACCAGTACATAGTTTAACTGATCCACATTTCCACCCTTACGAGACTCCATACGTCTAACCCCCTTGGCGATGGCGCCGATTTTGCCGCGATCTTTGGTAAAAACCGTTAAAATACGGTCCGCTTCTCCATAATCTTTTGTTTTAAGAATCAATGCTTCGGTAGTATATACTGCCACAATTTTTGGCTGAATCAAAATCTAAAATTTATTTAATTAAGTAAGTTGATCAAGCCTAATAAACTAAAAACTAACAATAGTGTCTTTATTCAAAACTATCGACTCCTCTTTGCCCAAAAAGTCGATTTTGTAAGAGAAACCTTGGGTTCCCGGCTGCTTTTGAACATGCAACTTATATTGGCCATCTTGAATAATCTCTTTGGGAAGCTTGTATGTAACTTTTATAACAGTCGTTTCTTTTGGACCCACGCCAAGAAAGGTGGCAAAAACGGTTTTCCCCAAGTCATTAAAACTGGTAAATGGTTCAAGACCGCCACTGCCAGAAATCAATTGAGAGCCGCTCGGAACTAGGATTCTCATGTAGTCACGATAACCGGTGTTCCACTCGCTGTCATAGTCACCAATATTTTTATAAACTAGCTCCAAATCACAAAGCAAATTATCACCTTGACGATAAACTTTCTTAGCAACAGTTTGCTCCATGTACCAATTTGCTTTGCGCCCGCCAAAATTAGCATCGTTAATGTGGAGATAATCTCCAGAAAATTCAGTAATTCTACCGGCTAGATTGTATTTTTGAGACAATTCCTGCGCTAGTCCATCAACAAAATAAAGAAGAATGTGCTTTTCCGCCAACAGAGTTACACCAGTATTAAGAAGGTCATTATAAGAATTTGAGGGCAAAGCGAAAATCTTGGCAATCATCTGACTCATCAAACTTCCCAGCACATCCTTCCGCTCACCGGAATGCTTCATTAAAACATTGGAATATTCCTCTAATTGATAGACTACATTTTCGGCGCTAAAGGGCTCTTTAAACCCGGGAAGGGAAATAGGTCCAACAATTTTTAATAAACCCTCAACAAAATAAGTATCTACTGCGATCACGCCATCCAGATCCGGCACTCCTGGTACGCGATTCCAAAATTCAAGCATTGTCTCAACCGATTCTTTATAATCAGGAGAGAGGTTGGAGTCTCTAATATACCACTTATCCAATTTTAAGTAATTAGCGATTGGCGCCGGAGCGGGCGGATAGTAGGACACTCGGTTGTCAATATCCAAAAAGTACATATCTCCGGATTGGGCGCTAACAATTCTCCCCTGCTCAACGCCTAGTAAAGCATAGGCGGTCCAAAACCCACCGGTCGGTCTAATCTCTTTGTCGTTTTGAAACAGAACTAAATAAACCTTACGCTCTTGATCACCCATTATCCTAGGAAGGGTATTTAAAATATCCTCCAAATCTGGACCAGATTGGGCCAAAGAATCTAGAGTTGATTTTACGGATTCTAAAGTGGAACGGATTTTATAACCGCGCATAGTTTCGGGATAACGATTCGTATTAACACGGGATAATTTTTGGCTGCCAGAAACAATGTCAATTTTAACCGCGTCTAGTTGACCAGCTACTTGCGGCATAGCTTTTATTAAACCGGCAATTCTTTCCTGACCACCTAAGGTTACGATTGATTCCTGGGTCTTAAAACCCAAAGTGGGGGCGAAGGGAGCAAGAATATTTAAAAACTTATCTCCAGCGGAAATAAGATCAGCGCCTGCCAATATAAAGGCCTGTCCGTCAAGATAGTAAGAACGGACCCATGGAATAACCTTTAGCCAAGAAAGTTTTTTGTAATTTGATTCAAAACCTTCTAAATCCCCTCCCAAACGAGCTACCCCTCTTTGAAGTTGAGGGTAATCCTGCAAAGCCAATCCATCCTTGGTGTAACGAACACTTTCATGCAACGCGATTGCCTTTGACCGGATTCTTAAAAGAGGAATAATAAGGAAAAATATAAAAAAGACCGCCAAGGTTACAATTAGAAAAACCCCACCAAGAAAAACGCTCTTGCGATTCAGAGATACTAATTTTGTTTTTGCGGACCAGTATTTACTCATATTTTAACCACGGTCAACAATACCTGTACCGGCTAAAGCCGCCCAGGGAGTTTTTAACATAATAGTAAAATCATAAATCAGCGATTGACGTTTGGCGTATTCCGCTCCCAAACGAGTCCGTTCGCAAAAATCAATCTCGTTGCGCCCGCCCACCTGCCAGGGACCGGTAATACCGGGACGAACGGAAAGCAGGTCTTTAATGTATTTTTTTGATTCGGGAAAGACTTCCTGCTGATCGGAAAGCTCATTAGGTTTGCAGGCGCGCGGCCCAACTATACTCATCTCTCCAACCAAAACATTAATAAATTGGGGCAATTCATCAAAACTTAAGCGGCGAATAATACTCCCAATCGCGGTAACTCGAGGGTCGTTGGGTATTTTGTAGTTATTTTTTTTGTAAACTTCTAGAAGCTCGGGATCAGATCTCCACAAAATCTGGTCGGCATTAGTTACCATGGAACGAAATTTATATATACGAAAGATTCGACCGTATTTTCCACTTCTCTCCTGGCGGTAGATAACCGGTCCGGAAGAGTCAAGTTTGATCAATAAGGCGATGAGTAAAAAAATTGGCGCTCCTATAACCAAAACAGTTAGAGAGATAATTATATCGATCATCCTTTTTACCACTGAATAGAAGGAGTATGACTGCTTTTCAAAATTTGAATTATTTATTGTTTCTGCCATGCTTTAATGACAAACTCCTCAAGCTCCTTAGCAAAACGCTGGTAGCTAAAATTCTTGGCCTGGGCGAAGCACTTTTGACGAAGAAACTGAATACCATCAAAAACTTTAAGAGTATTTACCAAACTAACAACAGATTGTTCTTTAAAAAACAGACCAGTCTCGCCTTCAGCCACTGTTTCCACGGAACCCCCCTTACCGTAAGCAATGACCGGCTTGCCATGAGCTTGAGCTTCCAAAGAAACCAATCCAAAATCTTCTTCTTGAGTTATAATCACAGCGCGACATGATTCATAATAAGCTTTTAACTGGGAATCTGTCAACCTGCCCGCCAATAAAATACCGTTGCTACAGTATTTTTCTAGCCTTCTTCTATCCGGACCATCTCCCACCACCACCAAAGGAAAGTTCAAAATCGCGCAGGCTTTAATAGCCAAATCCACTCTCTTCCAGCCAACGAGGCGGCTTACCACCAGAAAGGGGCCATCTTTTGGACAAATACCATCTAAATGTTCTGACAATGAATCAACATTAACAAACGGGTGGATAATTCTAGACGAGCGCTTATAAAAATGATGAATCCTTTTTTGCGGCCAGCCGGCATTGGCTATGTAACTGTCAACCAAGCGGGAACAAACCCAATCTTTTATCCTTAAACGGCTCAACCAAGGGGTAAGTAATTTTCTAAAAAGGAGGCGGTTTTGAAAGTAGTCGTGAGGCTGCCAAAACATTCTTCCCGGCGAATTACAGTAACAAATGTGCAAAACCGATGGCGGTATTATCAAATGATGGGCAAAACGGGCGCTGGAGGAGATAACCACATCAAAATCAGAAAAATCAAACCCGCTGAAGGCGATGGAGTAAAAAGGAAAATATATTTTTTCGGCAAGAGATTTAAACGGCAATTTTTGCATCCAACTCAAATGTAGTTCAACCCCAAGTTTTGAATAATAATTTTGCCAATAATTTGAAGCGATTGAGCTAAAAAGCACCGCGCCTGGCCAAAGTCGACAAATAGCGCTAAGAAGTTTTTCTGCCCCGCCTTTTTGAATCAAACTGTCATGCACTACTGCCACCCGCATAATATATGACATTACCGGCCCAGAAATGTTGCCAAATATTGAAAAGTGCGGCGGGCGGTTCTTTCCCAGCTAAATTGTCCTGCCCTTAGTACTCCTCTAGAAGAGAGGTTCTGACGAAGGCTTTCGTTTAAAATAATTTCTTTAATTTTTTCTTGAATGGAATCAATTTGATAAGGGTCAAAATAAATTACCGCGTCGCCGCAAACTTCGGGTAGAGAGGAAGCGTTTGCGGTAATGACCGGAGCACCGCAGGACATTGCTTCCAAAACAGGAAACCCAAAACCTTCATAAAAGCTTGGGTAGACAAAAGCTAGAGTTGCTTGATACCAAGAACGCAAATCTTCATCAGGAATAAAACCGGGAAGAATAATATCATTATTTATTTTTGAACTGTCAATCAAATTCATAATTTTTATTGTTTCAGGACGGCTCTTTTGCCAAAAACCCCGTCCACCCAAAACCAATTTAAGATCAATCAAATCTTCGGGGAGGTTTTGCTTCTTTAGCTGATCAAACGCTTTGATCAACCGCTCAATGTTCTTGTTAAACTCCACCCCACCGATGTATAAAATAAAGGGTTCGTTTGGAATGCCCAGTTGATCAAAAGGTAAGGAGCTAGATGGCAAATTTTTTAAACCTAAATGAATCACCTTTACTTTGAAGGACGGAATTTTTAAGTAGTGCAGTACATCTTGGCGAGTGTTCTCGGAATTAGTCAAAACCAAGTCTGCTTTTTTTACCGACCGAAGTTTGTAGCGATACTCCAAACCACGCAAAGCATTAACCAGACATCCGCGGGCAGAAAAATAATTAAACTTAAGCAAAGTAAGGTCGTGAACCATTATTACCTTTAACCCCTTAAAGCCGTGAGGAAAACCGTCATAAAAACTTGGCTGAAGAAAAACATCGCAATTCTTCCAACCTGATCTTACTACGCTAACCTGCGGAGACACTTTAGGCAGCCATTCAGCCATATTCTCCGTATAAACGCCGACGCCATGACCCTGATATTTATTTCGAGTAGTTCTAGTATCAATAAAGATACGCATAGTTGCTAACTCAAAGAGGATAAAATAATCCCAGCACTACTATCCCAGCTTGTTTTTACTATACCATGGCGCTCCTTGATCGGCCAACCGAAAACGCGCTTAAGAGAATCAGCCCAAATATCTATATTGTTAACCGGCACAAAATGAGCGTAGCCTTCCATAAATTCGTAAAAAACAGGCAGGTTGGAACAAATAACCGGGCATCCAAAATACAAAGCCTCCAACCCGCTTAAGCCAAAACCTTCAAAAAGCGAGGGGATTAACAAAGCGATCGCGTTTTGATAAAGGTTAGCTAATTTTGCATCGTCAATATCCTTAAAAAATATAACCTCATTGCTAATCCCAAGCTCCCCTACTTGATGCTGAAGCGCGCGGGTGTTTTTACTTTTAGATAATAGGTCGCAACCAACCAAAGCCAATTTTACCCGATGCGAAGATTGCTTAAACCAACATGAAAAAACATTAAGCAAAAAAGGCAAATTTTTGTGGGGGCGGTGATTTCCCACATACAAAAAGTAATCGCCTTCCAATAGGCGCTGGCCGCGAATTTTAACCATAGGGGCCAGTAAGGGCGAAACTGCCAAGGGGGTTATCACCAACTTGTTTGGAGGAACGGAGAGTTTATCTTGTATATCCTTCGCGCAAAAGTCGGAGATTGTGATAATACGAGCCGCTTCTGAAGCAGCTCGTTTTTCCAAAAGTGATTGGTACAGACGAAACTTAAAACCAGCCTGATTAGGGTAGCGGTGATAAAGCAAATCAAAAATAATCAAGGCGACATGGCATTTTAGTCCCGGAACATAACCGTAAGGGGTGGTGATCAACCAATCAAGATTAAATAAACGAATCTGCTTTTGCCAGCCAAGAAATTGAATAAATGATTTTGAGGGAAACCGAGAAAATACGACTTGAAAATTATCACCTTTTGGCAGATTGCCAACAAAACCGGCATCACCAGAAACAAAAAGAAAGAAAAAATGATTACTCCCTTGTTTTAGCAATTCGGGAACAATCCCTTCAAAGTAGCGGCTAATGCCAGTTGGAAAGTTTTGCCACTCGCGTAAATCAAGACCGATGTTCATAGTTGTATTGTAAAGCAAAACAATTTACTTTTGACAACTCGATTACAATCTTATATTATGTAATAAAGAAACGATCACGATCAAAAGGAGGGGCTGCGCAAATGCAAAACAGGCACAAGAACACATTTAATTTGCTTGGCTTTTTAAGTGACTATTTTGAAACTGCTCTAATCTTGTTAATTGGATATGCGGTAAGCTTGTTAATCTTAACGCTTGCCGAAAATCGAGGGTTCAATAGTTTATGGTCAGGAGTGATTGCCGGAGCTGCCCTTATAACCACCGTATTAATTCCGCTGGCAAAAAATTGCTTGCGACGGAAGGTAAACTTTACATTGGTTTTGGTTTTTGCCGCTCTTACCATTTTTACGATTTTCGCTTGGGGCGTACCGAATATGATCACTAATGCCAGCCGATCAATTGTAAATTGCATTTTTGCCGGTATGGGTATTAGCTAACAAATACTCTCGCCCTAGCCAAGCGAGAGTTTTTTCTTTCCGTAAAAGTTTGAGTTCTATAACACACCCAAAGCGTTAATCAAGTCATCCGCTAAAGTTACGCTGTAATTTATTCCCCGATCCCAAGGATAAATGTTAGCGATACTGCCAGCCGCCAAACCCGTCCACGGAGTAATCAAACCGGGTAAACGATCCTTGTAGCCGCGATCAACCACTGGCTGCGCGTAAGGAGCGTCAAATTTGTAAACATCCTCAACCAGAGACTCTTTTAGATCGGGACGAATTTTTCTTATGTATGGAAGGTATTTTTTAAAAGTTTCCTGCGCGCTCCAAGAAAAACGGAGGTCATCCGACGGCCAGTAATTACCAAAGTAGAGGTAGTTGTAACCACCGTAATAGGCGGGGCTGATCAAATTACCCTGCTCTACCATCGCCAAGAAAGGAAAGGAAGTATCGTTAATATTTATCCAATAGTAATCCGTTAGCATCTCTTTTGTTTTTACCACCAAAGTGCTGGCGGAAAGATATTTTACACCAGTTAAACGCCATTGATATTCGTTATCCTCAAAATCAACTATCTTGGCCAAAATCGGCGGGGCAATAGTGGAAATAATTCGATCAAAGCACTCCTCGCCAAAATCACCATGAACCTTCAAATACCTGTTCTCGCGAGTCACTCTTTCAACCCGCGTCCCCAAACGCACTTGTCCGCCTTGCCGGCGAATCCTCTCCTCCAACTTATCAAATAACACCTTTAAACTACCCTTAATATAAACCAGATTAAAAGTTCGCTTTTTAAGTCTCGCCCATAACCAAGACATAATAATTTGATCCGCATACTTACCAAACTTTGAGGACAAAAGAGGCTCCCAAACTATCTTGGTAACCGATTGGCCAAAATATTGCCGACACCATTCCAACGCGCCAATATCCTGCAAAGTTTCCCAAGGAGAAAGATATTTTAAGTAAGCGCTTACTAAACCCAAACGGGCCCGAGAAAAAATATCCAAGGACGAAAATCGCAAAATATCTAGAGGTGAGGTAAAAGGATAAAGATTATCTTGATAATAAAGACCGGTGCGAGGAGCAACTTCTACCAGATAATCAGACAAACCTAAATCTTTAATCAAGCTGATAATAGCGCGATCGTCAGAAAA
>PEYW01000044.1 GCA_002774225.1 candidate division WWE3 bacterium CG08_land_8_20_14_0_20_43_13
AACGGTGATGTTGTTTTCCAAAAATACTTTATCAGCAAATAGTCCTGCTTACCTGTCTTATGGCTGGCACCCCTATCAGTCTTTTAATTCCAGCACCTTTGATCCACAGTGGTATATCAACTACCTTTCCCTCTTTAGCGTTTCCGAAATTATTTATCATAAAGATGTCGCCCCTAGATTTGTAGCTCAATCCAGTCAAAAGATAGCGCTATTGGAAAGCCGGGGTTTGATTACTCCTCTTGCCAAAACAGAGTACGCTGACTTGTACTCTGTAAACACGGCTAAAATTCTTCCCCATTTTTATGTTCCTAAAAGTCTAATTGCCTCGGCCGGAAAAATAGACGCTATTTCTTCTATTACCAGCTTTAATGATTATGATTTGCGGACCGGGATTTATTTTCTTGATCTTGGACAAAGAGTGCCGGATTTTCTAAATTCACCGGATAATCCCACTAATAGTTTGCAAACCTTTATTAAACCCGACAAAGTAGAAGTCACCGCTAGTTTGTATCAAAAACTGAACCAAAAAGAGATTGATGCTCTGGTAATGCCTGGGACAAGAATTTTACCCAATTCTCTTTTATATTTTTATGTTAGCTATAAAGAAGCATCGCTTCTTAAGAAAGAAACCGATCTTCTTAGCCGGACAGATCTCCTTCTTTGGCTTTCTGGCAAACGAATAATGGAAATGGAGCAGTTGGCTAGCAAAGGAGATGAGAAGCAGGCCTTTTTTACCATGAGAAGATATTTGGATTTTTTGAATGACTTGGTAGAAAACTTGAATACTTTATCTAAAGAAAGAGCGGAGTACTACAAGCTATTGGAAAAAGTCCAGCGCTACTTTACTAAACATGCTATGGTTGCTAAGAAAGTGGCGGGGATAATAAATACCAACTCCTTCAAAAATCTTATGGATGAGATGGAGGAGTTGCATAAGAAAGCAAATTTACTAACGCCTCTTAAGGATCACGACCTATATCTACTTAAGATTCCTTATGACGGTTCTTATAACCTTTTACTAAGGACCGATAAGAATACTGATAGCATCTTTGATGTTAATCCCTTTAAAAAGCTAGACTTAATCATGGACAATACTCTCAAAAAGACTTTTGTCGGAGAAAAAAGGGCTGATGGTTGGTATGAATACCCGAATGTTTTTTCTTCTTCTGGTTACCACAGTTTATACCTGCCCAGATTCCAGTCAAGGAATTTAATTACTAATGGTTCTTTTGAATCGCCTTCTTTTTCTGGAACCAGTAATCCTCCTGTTGAAAGATCTATTGAGGCGGTTGACGGTAATTTTTCACTTAAGTTGACAGTGGATCCTGGGGACGAACAAACAATTTCCTTTACTATTGCTGATTTTATTCCTGGGGATACTTATCGCTTTTCCTTTTACTGCCATTCTTTGTTAGGAACACCTTTAGAAATAGGTGTTTGGGAAATTTCTGATCTGAACAAAAAGGATGTTGAGCCAGATATTGATGAATATTCTCATTACGCTTCCTTAGCCTGTTTCTCTGCGTGGCAGTGGCAGACTTTTGATATTAGTTCCAGCAACAACTCAAAGCAAATGCGCCTTATTATTAAATTGCCGGCCAGTGATGATAAGAGCATCGCTCTTTTAGACGACTTGCGGGTAGAAAGGGTTTTTATTCCGGAAATTGTGGTTAGGCAAAGTGAGGCCAGCCTCTATACTAATAAAACTTTTCCTAAGCTTACTTTTACTAAAGTCAATCCTACTAAGTACCGTGTTCTTGTCCAAGGAGCTACTTCTCCATATCTGCTTGTTTTTTCCGAGTCCTTTCAGGATAACTGGAAATTGTATTTAAAAAAAGCCATACCTGGCCAGGATTACTCTTCTGATTTTGGAACAGTGACTGCCAGCTACTTTGATGGTGAAATAGAAGAAGGAAGGCGCCAGCAAGTTTTTTGGGATAAATTATCTTGGGAAACCTGGTTTAGCAAACCATTAGCGGAGGAGAATCATTATCTAGTTAATGGTTACGGCAATTCTTGGTATATTACTCCTCAAAATACCGCGGAGCTCTCTACCTACGAGTTGGTTGTGGAGCTTTGGCCGCAGCGCCTTTTTTACATTGGTTTAGCCGTTTCTGGTGTAAGCCTCCTAACTTGTTTGGCATCTTTATTCTTTGTGGTCAAAAAATCAAACTTTCGTCCCAGCGAATAATTTTTATTATGGTTTACTTTAATGGCTCTATTAACAAAACCAATAATTACTTAGTGAGGATGAAGCAAAAAGCCGACTTTTTTTTCTCGGCCAGAAGACAAGGGGTACTATTTTTTTCTTTTCTTCCCATGCTAGTCGTGGTGTCCATTTTTTTTGTAAGCCCAAGGTTTGCCTCGTTTATTGATTACTTTTTTGTTTTATGGGTTTTGATGATTTTAATACTAAAATTGAATGGACGTGTATCGCTAGCCACGGGTTTGTTTTTTTTACTATTCTGTGCGCCGGCTCTCGTTTTTGAGCGATCTGCTATTGCTCAAAATAGCGCGGTAGTGGCTTTTTCGTTGTTCATTGTTGGTGTTTTACAGCTTGCTATAGACGAGATTCGCGACCGTCAGTGACCCTATATGGTATGCCAAGGAGCTGATCACGATTTTAACTACGGTTTTTATCAATTAGTAGTTGATTTAATCCCGTCTGGTAGCCGTATTCTTAATCTAGGATCGGGGATAGTATTTAATTTTGAGCGCCTACTGTCAGAGCAAAAGAAGGTTTATATTTCTAGTTGTGACATTGTACCTCCGGCTAACAAGCCATGTTTTATTAATGACTTTATTGTTCAATCGGTAGAAGAGGAGATCAAATTTAATAAGGGGGGATTTGATGTCGTTACCTTTTTTGAGTTAATTGAGCATATTGATAAAACCGATGTTTTGTTAAGGAATTGCCATACTTTGCTAAAAGATGACGGGCGCTTAATTTTTTCTTTTCCTAATTTAGCGTCGGTTTACGCTCGGGTAGAGTTGCTGCTTGGTTTTCAGCCTCATATTTTGGAAGTAAGTAACGAGCGTTCTGATTTGGGGACCGGGTTTTTTGGGCGGCTAAATTGCTCTTGGGGGACAGTTCCCTTACATCACATTCGGGGTATTACTTACAAGGCAATGAGAGGGCTGCTTTCCTACCATGGTTTTTTTGCGGAAAGGATTGTTGGATTTAGCTCTCGTTTTTGGAAGATATTTAAGTTATGCCCGAGCCTAGCGCCAGTGGTTTTGATGGTTTGTCGAAAAAAAAGTTATGCCAGAAAAAGTAATTCTTAATTTAGGTTGCGGAACGATCAGGATTCCTGGTTCTATTGGTGTTGACTGCGTTCCGATTGAAGGTTTTGCTGATGTGGTTTGGAATTTAGATAAGTTTCCTTATCCGTTTCCAGAAAGTTATGCTGATGAGGTGTGGTTGATCTTTACCTTGGAGCATTTAGAAGATCCTTTTAAAGTGCTAGAAGAAGTTTACCGAATTCTCAAGCCGCAGGGTAAAGTTTTTATTCGTGTTCCTCACTTTTCTAGTTGTTATTGTTGGGGTGAGCTGACGCATAAGCGGGCTTTTTCCTCCGGTTTTTGGAGAGTCTTTAGTGGCCAAGATAACAATGCCCGCCGTTACTACTCCAAAGCCGAATACAGTGTTGTTGATTTGCGGGTAAAGTATTTTTTAACCTATCCGCCGATAAAATGGTTTAAAAGTGACAGCTGGAAACCTCATTGGGAAAAATTCTTTATTGTGGGAAGATTAATCAAGATTTTTGTTTCTGTCGTCCAGTTTTTGATTGATCTGTCCCCAGAGATTTTTGAACGTTTTTGGTGTTACTATGTGGGCGGAGCGGCGGAAATTTGCTGCGTTCTTAAAGCAGAGAAAAGTTGTGATAAAGAGAATCTTTAATTTAAAACCGGCTTTTTTGTTCGCTCTCTTGCTTTTGGTCTTGGCGTTGATGGCTGTTTGTTTGCTGCCTATCTTTGATACTTATATCTACGGGTACCCGAGTGACTTGTTTGGTTATATCTACCTAGCTTGGTGGCGGCGATACTCCTTTTTGCAAGGAATACCATCGAGTTTTAATCGGTTTATAAACTACCCGGTAGGGATAAATTATGTATTTCCCTTTCATCCGGTATTGGTGTATCCACTTTCACTGTTCTCCATTATTTTTGGCGAAATACGCGCCTACAACCTTCTTTTTTTAATTTTCTTGTCTCTTAATTTTATAATTCCTTTTTTGGTCGCCAAAAGGCTTTGGAATAAATTTTTCCCAGCACTGCTCGCCGCCTTTTTTATTGCTAGCTCACAATTCATTTGGTGGCACGGTATGCAAAACATCGAAATTTTCTTTATCGCCCCGCTTGTTTTGTTTATTTGGCTTCTTTTTAGTTTTTGCGACTCCCCGACTGTCAAAAATACCCTTCTTTTAGGGGCTGTTTTTGCTTTTTGCACCTTATCATTTTTTCAGTACGGTTACTTTGCCGCTCTGCTTTTGCCGGTTTTTGTGGGTTTTACCACCATGTCTTCATTTTTTACCAAGTCACAAGCCTCGTACGCCCGCCTGTCGGACGGGCAGGTCAATGCGGAGTTGGCAAAGGACTTAAAGAGCATCCAGTCTAATGCCACGGAAGTAAGTCCGTGGACGGTTTGCGGCAAGCGAATATGGCTTTCTTTTTTAGCCGTTTTTGCGGCTGGCTGCCTCACCCTTCCCTGGACATGGCAGGTACTAGCTGGGTTCTTTTTCCCAAGCAGGATTAGTAATCAGTTTATTGCTCAAGGATTTGTTAGAAATAGTCTCTACGATCTTGTCGCTTACGGGGCAAGACCATGGGATTATGTTATGCCATCGGTCTTTCATCCTGTTTTTGGTTATTTAGTTACTAAATTCTACAACTTTATTAATAATTATTCTAATTTTACTTATCACAGCACTTTTTTGCCGGAGAGGGCTAACTACATCCCTTTGATTATTTGGTTGCTCGCTTTATTGGGTGTTGTTCTTGGACGCAAAGACAAACGTTACCATCACCTGGTATCAAAATCCCTTATCGGTTTAGCGTTTTCTTTTTGGTTATCTTTGCCCTCTTTTATGTATATAAAAGGGATAAAGATATACGGTCTTTCCTTTTTTCTCTTTAAGATTTTTCCCATGTTCAGGGTTTACGCTCGGGCAGGAGCCTTGGTTTTAATCTTCGCGGTTTTTCTGGCCGGAGTGGGTCTGCTTTTAACAATGGAGAAATTACGAAATAAATTTGCCCTCGGCTGGCTGGTAAGCTTTCTTCCTTTGGCTATTTTGCTGATCGGGGCTTTTGAGAATTTGAATTCCCCCCCTCTTCACCTGGCTAATGTTGGCCAGCGTCCCCCTCTTTACACCTGGTTAGCCGGGCAACCTAAAGAAACGGTTATTGTAGAATACCCTCGCGATACGACTGATTTAGGAGGAGGCTGCGCGGATAATTTTGAAGAAGGAAATCTACGAGATTATCCCCCTCCTTACGAGTCGCTTTTTCAGCGAATTCATCAAAAAGCGGTTTTTAATTTTAGGTTGATGTCTGATCAAGAGAGGTTACTAGCAGCTGATCTGTCAAATCCCCAAACACCCGTTATTTTAAGTTCGCGCAATGTTAACTATATTTTGTGGCACACCAAGGACTATTTTCCCGTTGACAATCCCCTAGACCCTTGCCAAGAATTTCGTTATGGATCTGCTCCAGAAGTAGTCGCCAAAGGTCTGGAAAAAGTGGTGGAATTTGAGGATGGGGTGATTTATCAGGTCAAGTAATTTTAATTTCCGTATCTCTTGCCGTATTGGGCGGCTAGTTTAATAAAGCGGTTTCTGATATTTGTTGGCAGCAGTTTTATTATATTGTAGGAAATAATTCCCCCAGAGCGCATTAAGCCAACCGGTAGGTCTTTAGCGATCGCTGGAAGATACGCATTATGATGTTTGGATTTAATTACCATTTTCCAATAATTTGGATCGGCTAGTATTCTAATAAAGAGGGGAAAAATGTGTCTTTGCACCTTTAAACTCATTCTAAAATCCACCAGCAATTCTTCAAGATCAAGATTATGTTTACAAAGTCGGAATCTTCCTTTTCCGTAGCCGCGCGCCTCTGCCAGCAAGTAATACTCTTCTTTTTTGAGCTTTTCCGGAAAATAGTCCTCATAAATTTCCGTACCTGGGTAAGCGACTGTTAGTCCAACGCCAAAGTCATCGGGGTCGATTTCTCTAAATAATTCACAGCTTAGGCGCACATCCTCTTCATCTTCTTCGGGGAGATTAAACATCATATTAGCAAAAGTTCTCATTTTGTATTTTTTGCACAAGGTGAAAGCTTCTCTTACTTGTTCCACAGTAATGTCTTTTTGCATCAGTTTAAGGAGTTTTGGGGAACCGGTTTCCACGCCAAAGGTAAGTTGAACGCAACCGGCGTCCTTCATCGCTTTTATCATTTCTTCATTAATTAAATTTACCCGTGTTTGGGCCGCCCAGACAATGTTTATTGGCTTAATTTTTTGGCAGAAGTCTAAGACTCTAGTTTTGTTGACAGTGAAGGTGTCATCCAGCAAGTACACGGCATCTACTTGATATTGATCAATAAGATACTTTATCTCTTTAATAATGTTGTCCACCGAAACCGCTCGGACTGAATGCTGACCCCAAACATTGCTAGAAGCGCAAAATCGGCACCGAAACGGGCATCCTCTACCGGTATAGACAGGAACAACTACATAGTAAGCGTAGCCAATTATCCGTTTTGATGGCTGTAGATAATAATTCATATCAATATCTTGATAGCTTGGCATGGGAAGAATTGATATATCTTGGATAAGGTCCCTTTTTTCTGTAATTACCGTCGTATCGTTGATAGGGTCATAGAAGCTAATACCCCTGACATTCCTCAAAAAGTGAGTATCCCATTCTGGCGCTTTTATAATTTCTTCAATGGTTAACTCGCCTTCTCCGATTACGACAATATCGACGGGCGAATCTTTGAAGATAAAATCATCCGGCTTGACGCTGGCATGGACATTGCCGATTAGGATTTTGGTATTACAACATTCTTTAATTCGTTGGGAAGCCTGGATGATAAAATCATAGTCGCTGGTAAAAGTTCCCATACCGACAAAACGCGGCTTAAGGCAAGTAATTTCGTTAATAACATAATTTAGATAATCTTCAAACAAACTGTCTTGCGCGGTAATTGGTTTTTTAATCCATGGAGAGGCGTTAATGATTTTTGCCTTAAAACCTTGCTGTTTAAGATAGGCGGTTAAAGCCATTTCCGAGAAGGGGAGAAACTCGCCAAATTGCGACGGTCTAATAATAAAAGCGATATCGCAATTCTGATCTTCTGATCCATTATCCATTCCTGGTGGAAGATTTAGTTGAGGATGGCTGTAACTTTGTGGGAAGAGTTTATTAAAGTAGCGGCGGCCTTTCAAAAACAAGAGAACCATCAGCAATCCGGCGGTACTTAGCGAAATAACGATTCCCAGGTAAAGTTTGTTAGGTTGATAGCTGAAGACAACCTGATGGGTGCCTTTTTCCAAGTAAACACCCCGCAGGTGCACATTGGCTTTTAGCAGTTCTTGTTTTTTACCATCAACCTTTACTTGCCAACTTGGGAAGTAAGAATCGCTTAATATCAATATTCCGTCTTGAGGAGAAAAGGTATCAACAGTAACACGATATGACTTAAAGTCGGAGATGGCGACTTTATCACCTCTAGCGGTTTTAGCTTCTGTATTTAGGGTCACTAATTTGGCTTTTTCGGACGGCGCGGTTACTAATACTTTATCAGAGATATCAAGGTCTTTGATTTGGGAAGCGGCTTCTTTATCATTGGCGGCTACGATGACTTGATGGACCATAAAGGCGCGTGATAACCGGTCAAGGTTTTCGTAAATGAATATTTCTGTCCCTGGCTCCAAAAACTTCCCCGGCATGGTCATAAATTTTTGGAAGTCGGTATTATCCATGATATGAGTGCGCGCTAAAATAACATTTTTTTCTCCGGTCAGGTCCAACTTTTTGGAAGTAACGGCGTATTTAACATTTAATAAGTCAAATATCTTTGAGCGCGGATCAATCCAGCCTGGATCCGTACTTTCTTTGTCAAAAGGTTGCATCAAATCACCCCAACTGGTAGGGTAGAGTCCATAGTATCCACCGTACTGATAAATTTTTTGCGGAGCAGAATTATAACGGGCGCTTAATTCGTGGAGTAAAACGCGGGAGTAGTCATCTTTTGTGTTTTCTCTTAACCAGTCGGTCACGGCGCTGCTGCCATTCAGGATTCGGGGATCGGTGTCTGAATTAAGATTGACTGATTGGGTAACATTGGTAAACAGGTCAACTATCACCAAAAAGAACAAGAATCCTTTTAGCAGTTCAACTTGTTTGTGCTTTTGAAGCTGGCGAATGGTGTAAATTCCGGCTAAAAAAAATCCGGTACCAATAAGCATTACTCCTAGGGAGGCGACCAATTTTTCATTCTCGTAATAAAGGTTTTTGAACAAGAAGACGCCAATTAGCAGTACCACTAAAGTTTTAGCGGCGAAGATTAATTCTTTATTTACTTTCTTAAATCTATCATAGGGTAACTCCTCGATCGAACTCAACCCTAATCCGGCCAGGCAAGCCAGACAAAAACCTACTATATATTGGAGAATCGCTGTTAGCCTAAAAAAAGAGTACTTGGGTATTAGTAAATAAACAAGGTCATGAAAAAAGGTTCTAAAACCCAAAGATAAGAAAAAGAAGGTAGCCGCCAAAATCAAAAAAACATGGGTGATTTTTTTTGGTTTTACTCTAGTGCTAATGTAAGCTAAAACCAGCGGAATAATGCCCGCGTAACCGTAGATAATGCTGGCTGAACCTTCCTTTAAGCCAAAGAATCGTGGAAATAGATAGAAAATAGCGTGTTCCGGGTAAAAACTATTGACCGAGGAGCC
>PEYW01000021.1 GCA_002774225.1 candidate division WWE3 bacterium CG08_land_8_20_14_0_20_43_13
ATTCCGAATTCATTTCGGAATCTTACTGGGTATTAGATCCTGAAACAAGTTCAGGATGACAAAATTCCATAGGTTTAAATGTCGTTCTCTACGGGTCTTGATGCTATGTCTTGATTCCCTAACTACTTAAATTCCTCTAAAAACTGTTCTATCTCGACAGCTGTTAACTCTTGTTTTGCTAACGCCCTGTTTATGAGAGCTGGTACAAGATCATGATAGGTAGATCGTATCTCTTTGTAGAAAATCCCAATTGGGATTTTGTCGTCCTGTTCCATCGCTTTCTCCCAGGCCGCCTTCTTGTCGTTTGTTTTATGGTTTTTGTCTTCCAGTTTGTAAATCCGCTCTTTATACCAAGCGAAGGTATTGATTTTATTAAAAGTGACACAGGGTTGCAAAATATCAACTAACGCGAACCCCGGATGTTGAATAGCCTGTTTTATTAAATTAGTTAGATGGGGTAAATCTCCCGAAAAACCACGGGCCACAAAAGTTCCGCCGTTGCTGATGGCGGTAGCGAGAGGATTAAACGGCACATCGGTTACTCCCTCCGGGCTGGTTTTACTTACAAAACCTTGATCAGACATGGGGGAGAATTGCCCGGTAGTTAACCCATAAAGCTGGTTGTTATGTGCCAAACAGACGACTTGAATATTACTTCTAACGGTGTGAATAAAATGGTTACCCCCCTCACCGTACCCGCCGCCGTCGCCGGTGGAAACTAATACCACCAGATCAGAATTGGCAATCTTGGCGCCTACCGCCAATGGTAATGGGCGGCCATGCAGGCCGTGGAAAGTGTTTGTTCCCCAAAAATTATTTCCATTTCCTCCGCAACCAATGTCAAAAATTGTTAACACTTTTTGTGGCGGTATCTCCAGTTCATTTAAGGCATTTTTAACTGCCAGCCAGGTGCCAAAGTTGCCGCAACCCGGACACCAGGTGGGTACGACGGTGGTGTTAAATAAATGTTGTTTAGTCATTTGTAGTTGAGATGACGAATGTAGAACCTAAGACGCCCCAAATCCTAAATTCTAAATTCAAAGCTCCAAATAAATTCTAAATCCAAATGTTCAAAATTCAAAACTAGAAGCCAAGTAGTTTTTACATTTTAGTTTCAGTTTTGAGCTTTGAGTTTTAACATTTGAGATACTTTCTCCTCAATCTCCTCCGGATAGAATGGCCGTCCGTTGTATTTGTTTATCCTGTCGTTAATTACTACCCCTGTTTTTTCTTGCAGCAAGCTGGCTAACTGTCCGGTTTGGTTGCCTTCTATAACCACCAAGTTCTTAGCCGCTTCCAGCCGCAGTTTTGTTTGTGGTGGTAATGGTTCTAGGTAGGTCAGGTGCAGATGATTTACCGAATCATTTTTTAGTTTTTGAAGGGCTTGATTTACCGCTAATTTGGTGGATCCCCAGGAAACAATTGTCAGCTCGGCGTTTTGCGGTCCATAAATAGTAGGAGGAGGCAATTCCTTTTTCAAAAGTTCTACTTTTCTTGCCCGTTTATTAACTATTTGCTCAATCTTCTGCGCGTCTTCTGTGGAGTATCCGGCAAAATCATGTTCATCGCTATTAGCTTTTACCAAGCCCTGTCCAAAGTCGGGCAGCGCCCGCGGAGAGATTCCGGAAGGATCATTTGCGTACCTTTGGTAATTCTCGCTGGAATTTTTTACCAAGTTTCCTTGATCAATATTTATCTTCTTGTGGTCAAATTCCGTTACTGTTTGGCGGCTCTCGGCTAGAAGTTTATCGGTAAGCACAATCACTGGTATCTGGTATTTATCCGCTAAATTAAAGGCCTTGGTGGTGAGGTGGAAAGCTTCTTCTACGTCTCCAGGAGCTACCACTATTCTCAAAAAATCTCCTGGCGTGCTGTGGCGAACAAAATTTAGGTCCGCTTGGCCAGTCCAAGTGGGCACGCCGGTAGCCGGTCCTGGTCTCTGTACTTCAAAAACCACTAGTGGCGTTTCGGTGATAGCCGCTAGGCCAAGCGCCTCTACCATTAGGGCAAAACCGCCGCCGCTGGTTCCAACGGCGCATCTAATTCCGGCAAAACTGGCGCCGATAGCTTGGTTTATCGCCGCGATTTCATCTTCCGATTGTTTAACTACCATGCCGGCCGCGCGCTCCATTTTTGCTAAATTATGCAAAATTGACGAGGCGGGGGTCATCGGGTAAGCAAAATAGGCTTTAGCGCCACTGGCGATAGCGGCCAAAGACATCGCGTCGTTGGCGGTAAGGAATAGCCGCGGCTCTGTTTGTTCACTTGGAGGTGTTTTTATTGTAATTGCTGGAAAATTGTTCTTTACAAAATTAAAGCCTTCTTGAGCGGTGAGATGATTCATCCTTAATACCGCCTCTCCCTTGGCTTCAAAGGAACGGCTCAAACTGGCGAATAAAGCAGATAGCGGCAGATCAATAATTGCCATTGCCGCGCCCAAGGCAACTGTGTTTTTGGTAATTTCTGGGGCTTGCGCCTGCTTGACAATTTCCTGCAAAGGAACTGGTACCAGTTTGCGGTGTAAAGATTCAGGAATTTTGCAAACAGTTGGATCAAAAATCAATATTCCGTTGGGGAGCAGTTGATCAATATCACTGTCAATTGTTTGTTGGTCTAGGGCAATTAGCAAGTCCAGCTTACTGTAAAAGCAATCAAGCTTTTGGTTAGAGAAAGTTGCCTGATAAGTGTTGTGCCCGCCTCTAATCAATGACGGGTACTCTGAATAGTCAAAAACAAAGTAGTTTTGATTTAAAAGAACGCGGCTAAATATTAAACCCGCCTCTTTTATTCCAAACCCCGCCTCTCCGGCTATTTTGAATGACAGGTGCTGTAACATATTTTTAAATCTAGCATACTTTTTAATCTTGAGGAAAGAACCTACAATGTGGAATAATCATAGAGTATTATGTTTATAAAAAGAAGACGGGGCCGCCGTCGTAAATTTTCTTTTAAGATCCGTAGAGGCACGGTTTATTCCGCTTTGTCTTTGGCGCTTTTTTTGGCCGCCGGAATTTCCTTCCTTTCTTTTTTTGCCGAAGGCACTTTGGTTAAGGAATTTTTACAGCCTTACTTGAGCAGATTTTTGGGCTGGGCGACTTTTTTCTTGCCGCCCGTACTTGGGCTTTCCGGCTTGATTCTTAGCCGCGCCTTTTCCCACAAACTTGTTCAGCCTCGCATTTTACTTGGCCTTGTTGGCCTGATGATTTGCGCCGCCAGTATTTTTGATTATTTTAGCCCCTCTTCTGGCGCTTCTTTATTAGGTGAAGGTGGGGGATGGGTAGGTCTTACTGTTAAAAAGTATCTTGTTTCGTTTGCCGGTCAGGGGGGAACAATTCTTATTTTGATTATCTGCGCGGCCGGTTTTTTAATGATAACTCTTAACTTGTCTTTTAAACAAATATCCGGTTTTTTTGGTAAAAACATTTTTCCTCTTGTTAAAAAATTACAAAAAGTTACGGCCGTGCTTTTTGCTAGATTAGCTAGCCGCAAAAACTTAAATAAAATTGAGGAAGACGCGTCCTCCCAAGAAAACAAGCAGACTTTCCTTGATAATGATTTTACTAGCCTGGCAGCGCAAGATGTAAAAAATAGAAAAGAGGACAGTTCTACTGGTCCCTTGCAGGTGGAAATTCTTTCCCCTTCCTTTTCGCCAATTATCCTTAAAGATAAAAATAAAGAAGCAAGTCAATTCTCCTTGTTTTCCGCCCCCGTTCCGCCATCGCCCGCGGCGGCTGTTCCCCCCGTGATACAAGAGAAGCCAAAGAGGATCCCTAAAATATGGCAATATCCCCCCCTTGATTTGCTGACTGATAGTGTTTCTTCCTCCGCTGATCGGGGTGACATTAAGCAGAACGCGGCGATGATTGAAGTAACTTTGGAGTCTTTTGGAATAAAGGTTCGTGTGGTGGAGGTTAATTCCGGTCCTTCTGTTACCCAATATGTCCTGCAAGCGGCGGAAGGAACAAAAATCGCTAAAATCATGAATTTGCAAAATGACATCGCATTGGCGCTAGCTTCACCCACTGGATCGGTGAGAGTGGAGGCGCCTATCCCGGGGCGATCGCTGATTGGCGTGGAGTTGCCTAACAACAAAGCTTCCATCGTTGATCTAAAAGGTATTTTATCTTCCCCCGCTTTTCGTAAGGATAGGTCAATGCTTTTGGTAGGTTTGGGTTTGGATGTCGCTGGTGCGATTGTTACCAGCGATCTGGGAAAGATGCCCCATGTCTTGATTGCCGGGCAAACCGGTTCCGGTAAATCCATTATGCTGCATGCCTTTCTCTTAAACTTGTTGTTCCGCCGTTCTCCCGAAGAGGTACGGCTTATTTTAGTAGATCCAAAAAGAGTAGAAATGCCCCTTTACTCCGGTATTCCTCATTTGCTTACTCCGGTGATAACAAGCGCGGAGGAAGCTATCTCCCCCTTAAAATGGGCGGTGTCGGAGATGGAAAAAAGGTATAAATTATTTGAAAAAGCTAAGGTGAGGGATCTTGCCGGTTACAATGAATTTTCCGGTTTTCAGGCGCTTCCTTACATTGTGATTGTGGTGGACGAGCTGGCTAGTTTGATGGTAGTTGCTCCCGTGGAAATGGAGAAGAATATTTGTCGTTTAGCGCAAATGTCCCGAGCGACTGGTGTTCACTTGGTGTTGGCGACGCAACGTCCGTCCGTCAATGTTTTAACTGGATTGATTAAGGCCAATATTCCTTGCCGTATTTCTTTTAGTGTAGCTTCTTTGGTTGATTCCCGGGTTATTCTTGACCAATCGGGAGCAGAGAAACTTTTAGGAAAAGGAGATATGCTGTACGTTCCCCCAACCAGTTCTAAACCTATGCGTGTTCAGGGCGCTTTTGTTTCTCCGTCGGATATCAAGAAAGTGGTGCAGTTTTTGCGTGATCAGGAGTATCAGCCTCTGACTGGGGAATTGCTTTTTGAAACTGAAAATATTACCGGTTTTGGGGAATCAGAGAGTGTTGCTGGAGATGAATCGCTCGACAGTCTTTTCCCCGATGCTTTAGAGGTGGTAGTGAGAGCAAGAAGAGCGTCGGCTTCTCTCTTACAAAGAAGGTTATCCATTGGTTACGCGAGGGCGGCCAGACTTATTGATCAGTTGGAAATGTTAGGTGCGATTAGTACCGGTTCTGGAAGCAAACCACGCGATGTGTTAGTTGATGATTCGGAAATGTTTCTTAAACGTTTGAATGGTTAATTATGGCTACAGTCGGCGAGATATTAAAACAGGCAAGAGAGGCAAAGCAATTTAGCTTGGAAGATGCGTCACGTTACACTCGTATTCATACTAGGTTTTTGCTTGCTTTGGAGTTAGGTGATTACCAACTATTTTCTTCGCCGGTTCATTTACAGGGCTTTTTAAAAAATTACGCTAGATTTTTGGGTTTGCCCGCCGATAAAGTACTCGCTTTTTACAGGCGCGAGCATGTTTTTAAAGACGCTTCCATTAAAAAATCTTCAAGAAAGATCTTTGGTTTGTTAGGCAAATGGTGGCCACCGACCGGCAAAAAACTTGGCTTCCTGATTTTTGCCCTGTTTTGTATTTGTTTTTTAGTTTATCTGTCTTTCCAGTATCATCGTTACGCCGGGGTGCCAAACATTCAAATCAAGCGGCCAGCGATGGGGGAGATTGTTTCTACAGAGCTCCTTTTGATTGAGGGTACCGTAAGTAAGGGGGTTCAATTAACCCTAAATGATCAAAAAGTGCCGCTTGATGCTTGGGGAAACTTTTCTTTAACTGTTAATTTATTGGAAGGGCGAAACTCCTTTCATCTGGTGGCGCGGAATAATCTGTTTGGTAAGGAATCCTCTTCCGATTTATTGGTTTTTTACAAACCGTAATTGCTATTGACAATCGTAGTTGCCAAAAGAGTACAATACCCTTATATGTCTTTGCTATCCTCCGAAAAATTAAATTCTTTAAGTCAAAACTGCCCTTTTTTAAAAAAGATTTTCTGTGGGAAGAAAGGTGCTAGCCAGCTTAAGCCTATTGTTTTCTCCACCGATAAAAAGGGAGTTTTTGTGGTTTTGAGCACTATTGGTTTATTATTAGTGGCGGCAGCGATTCCTTTTTCGGTAGCTTTACTTAGCCATAATCAGGATTTGCGTACGGCTGCCTCCGGTACCTTTTGGGGAGACAAAATATTTTGCCAAGGGGGTAATCTTTGTCCTGATGGTCGTTGTGAAGGAGACACATGGTACGACTGTAACGGTTGCCCAGCGGGAAAGGCTCGTCTAGTTACTCAAATAATATGTGATCAATACAAAAAAAGCCAATGCTATTATGAGTGTAAGCGATAGCTGTTATTAACGGTTGACCATGTTTCGCTAATGTGTTGTATTAGTTTTGTTAGTTTCCTGCCTATGGATATTCAAATTTTACTTTTCATCGTTATCGCCCTTCTTGCCATCAACCTATTATTTGTTGGTGTTTATCTGGTCTTGGTTCTTAAAGAGGCTAGGGAAGCTATAAAAAAAGTGAATGTTGTTCTTGATACTGCTAATCATTTGGCCTCATCTTTTTCGGTTCCTGTTAGCGGGTTCTCCTCTTTTTTGTCTTCCTTTCTTAAAAAAGATAATTTGATGCGTTTGGCAGGTAAATTACTTGGCTCTTTGTCTAAGCACAATCAGCCTCCAACGGTGTAATTCTATGAGTGACAATCAAGGTTCTAATTTTTTTAAAGGTTTGGCTTTTGGATCTTTGGTGGGATTTGTGGCTGGTGTTTTGCTTGCCCCAGATAAAGGTGAAAACACCCGTCGCAAGTTAAAGGAGAAAAAAGATCAATTGGAACCTCGTTTAAGAGATTTCGCCCTTTCTTTTAAAAACGATCTCGGGCCTTTTTTTGAGGGTTTCATAGAAACAGCTGGCGACAAGGCCGCGCAGGTTAAGGAGGTTTTAGGCGATTTTGGCAGCATAATTAGCCATGATGGTTCTTCCGATAAGAATACTATTTCAACCCCTCCTCCCACGGCGGTAAAAACCGCCCCTACCAAACGGCGCTTTTTTAAAGTCAACAAATAAAAAAATCATGTATAATATTTGAATATGTCTTTAAAAGAACCAACTGGAAAAAAACCGGTGATAATCAAAATGCCAAATTCTCCTAATCCGCCCGGTCTGTTTAAAAATGTCTTTTTTTATTTGCTAACGGGATTTATTGTTATTACCGTCTTTTCCATGCTAGTTAATCCAAACGGTTGGCGGGAGCAGAGGAATTTGTCGGAATCCTTGGATTTAATTAAACAGGGTCAGGTTGAATCAGTAGAAGTAGCTGGAGATATTCTTAAACTTGATCTTAAAGATGGAACAAAAATTCAGACCCGCAAGGAATACAACCAGAGTTTTTATGAATTGTTAAAAGAGGTAGATTATCCTTCCGATCAAATCAAGAATATTACTGTGGCGGACCCTTCTTTGGGTGGCCGTTGGCTTGATCTGCTTATTAACGGCTTGCCTATTATCTTCATGATTATTTTCTTTGTCCTTATTTTTAGGCAAGCTAAAGGCGGGGCGGGTGACATTTTTAGCATGGGACGCTCCCGCGCTAAATTATTTCAGAATGATGGTAAAAAACCGGCCATTACTTTTGCCGATGTAGCCGGTTTGGCAGAGGCTAAACAAGAACTTAACGAGATTGTTGATTTTCTAAGCAATCCGCTTAAATACCATAAACTTGGCGCCCGTATTCCTCGAGGTGTTTTGCTGGTTGGTCCTTCCGGTGTTGGTAAAACTCTTCTAGCCAAGGCAGTAGCGGGTGAAGCCAAGGTTTCTTTTTTCTCTATGGCCGGGTCGGAATTTATGGAAATGCTGGTAGGAGTTGGCGCCAGTCGTGTTCGCGATCTATTCAAAGTAGCCAAAGAGAAATCTCCCGCTATTATTTTTATTGATGAAATAGATGCGATTGGTCGGCAGAGAGAATCGGGCTTTGCCGGCGGCCATGGTGAGCGGGAGCAGACCTTGAATCAGATCTTGGTGGAAATGGACGGTTTTGACGCGCGGGTTAATGTGATTGTTATGGCCGCCACTAACCGTCCTGACATTCTTGATCCGGCGCTAGTTCGTCCCGGACGTTTTGATCGCCGGGTAACTTTGGAAATGCCGGATATTGAGGAGCGCGAGGAAATTATCCGTTTACACATGCACGGTAAGCCGTTTACTCCTGAAGTGGTGGTTAAATCAGTAGCTCAAAGGACAGTTGGTTTTTCGGGCGCTGATTTAGAAAACATGCTCAACGAGGCGGCTATTTTGGCGGCGCGGAATGCTCAAAAAGCGATTACCCCCGATGATCTAGAAGAGGCCGCCACCAAGGTAAAAATGGGGCCGGAGCGAAAGCGGCTGCAAAGCGCTGAGGATAAGCGCATGACGGCCTGTCACGAAGCCGGGCATGCTTTAGTGGCGAGTTTCTTGGATAAAATGGATCCAGTGCATCGTATTTCCATTGTGGCGCGCGGGCTTTCTTTGGGGCATACCATGTTCCCGCCAACCAAGGATCGTTACAACGAAACGCGTACCCGCTTGCTGCAAATGATTTCTACTGCCCTGGGCGGGCGGGCGGCGGAAGAGTTAGTTTTTGATGAGCTGACAATTGGCGCCAGTAACGATATTCAAAAAGCTAGCGAAATTGCCAGAAAGATGGTAACAGAATACGGTATGGGCGCTGATGGCCCAGTTGGTTTGGTGCCGGATTTGGCGGAGAGTTGGCTGGAGCTTCAAGTGAACGGACGGCGGGAAATATCCCAGGAAACCTTGGCTAAGGTTGATGTGGAAGTTCGTCAAATTGTGACGGACTGTTACCAAAAGGCTAAGGATATTATTTT
>PEYW01000024.1:0-518 GCA_002774225.1 candidate division WWE3 bacterium CG08_land_8_20_14_0_20_43_13
AGCAAGTATTAAAATTAGTTTCATCGGTTTATGTTTGAACAATTAAATGATGATTTAAAATCTGCCCTAAAGGCTGGCAACAGTGTTAAGGTGGCGGTTTTGAGGCTTATTCTGGCTGCCTGCAAAGAAAAACGGATTGCCAAAAAGTCCGATTTGAACGATGAAGATATTTTGGCGGTTCTGTCCAAACAAGCCAAACAGCGGCGAGAATCAATCACCGCTTATCAACAGGTCAACCGACCGGATTTAGCAGCTTGCGAGGAGGCAGAGTTGGCGATTATCCAATCTTATTTGCCCAGTCAGTTGAGTCCAAGCGAACTTGACTCTTTGGTGGATGAGGCGATTCAGTCGGTTTCGGCTGGCTCTATCAAGCAAATGGGGGAGGTAATGGCTTATCTTTCATCAAAAATTAAAGGCCGCGCTGATGGCGGGGCGGTTAGCCAATTGGTTAAGCAAAAACTTATTTAGCTACGGACCTGTCATCCTGCCTGCCCGTTTACCCGCCTCTGGAGGGCCTT
>PEYW01000024.1:561-8599 GCA_002774225.1 candidate division WWE3 bacterium CG08_land_8_20_14_0_20_43_13
CTGCGGCGGGTTCAGAATGACGAGGAAATTCTGGATTGCCTGTTACATACCGGCCATGTTCTTCCAAGAGTGGGTTAAGAGTCATCCTAAACAATATGCTAAAATCAGAAAAACTTAATTTAACAAAGTGTATTGGAGGTAGTGGACCAGGATCAGTCAAAATTACTCTTACCTGGGTTGGCGATAAAATTTCCCATCAATTAAACAAAAAATATCTTAGTCGCGATTATCCAACCGATGTGCTATCCTTTAATTTGGATCAACCAGTCGGGGATGGAACTTACTTGTTGGGAGAAATTGTGGTTAATCTAGATCAAGCCAAACGTCAGGCCGGTCAGTACAATCACGACTGGCGCCATGAGGTGGCGGAGCTGGTGGAGCACGGTGTTTTGCATTTGCTTGGTGTGCACCATGAAGGAGATGGGGGCTAGTTACTAGGAGCCCTCCTCTTCGGCGGGTAAACTGGGGGCTGGGAGCTGGGAGCTAGTTACTGGTCACTGGTTGCTGGTTGCTGGCAGCTAGGGACTGGTAATTAGTTACTGGTTGCTGGTTACGGCCAAGTTGCAAGCACTAACTTCTAAATCCTAAATTCAAATATCTAGATTTTAAACACCTGCCTGTAGACATCGCCGTTTAAAAGTATGTAGTTTGTCATTATGACAAAATTCCATAGGTTTAAATGTCGTTCTCTATGCCGACAGGCAGGATATCAAAATTCAAATTTTTCTAAATTCAAAAGACAGGTGTTTAGTATTTAGGATTTTGAATTTAGAGTTTTAAATATTTATAATTTATTTGTAATCAGTAACTTTAATATCACCTTAGCAATATTTAATTTACCATTCTTCTATGTCTGAACAAATTCTTTACCATGTGGATGAAAATGACCAGGAAATTGGCCAGATTAGCCGGCTGGCAGCCAATAGCAACCCAGATATTATCCATCGGGCAGTTGGGATTTTTGTCTACGATCACAACGGGGATTTACTAATCCAAAAACGCTCTTCTTTAAAAGATACCTTTCCTGATTGCTGGGATATCAGTTTGAGCGGCCATGTTAGTTACGGTGACAGTTATCTTCAAGCGGCGGTCAAGGATATCCAGGAAGAACTTGGTTTGGTTGTGCCGGAGGCTGATTTGCTGGAGTTGGGAAAAGTATTAGTTAAACTGCCTTGGGAAAATGAATGGCGGGTGATTTACCGCTACAGTTTGCCGGAGGGAATGACTGTTAATTTTCCTTTGGAGGAGACAAGCGAAATTAAGTTTGTAACTCTTAGCGAGGTTAAGGAGATGTTGGAAAATCCAGACATTAAATGGAGCGACAAAGCCCGCCAGCTGCTGGGGCATTTTGTGAGGGAGTGAGCTGGTGACTAGGAGCCCTCCTCTTCGGCGGGTAAACTGGGGGCTGATTCAAATTTTTCTAAATTCAAAACAAGAAAGATAATAATGTTTTGATATTTGAATTTTGAACATTTGAATTCCTGCCTGTCGGCAGACAGGTGTTTAGTATTTAGTATTTTGATATTAGAATTTATTTGGAACTTGTAATTTGTTATTTGCAATTTTTGTTGTTTTTATGTTCCTCCTCGTTGGTCTCGGTAATCCTGATTTAAAATATCAACACACTCGTCACAATGCAGGATCTTTATTTGTTGATTGGTTAGCCGATGAGTTGAAAGTTTCTGGTGGGTGGGAATTAAAAAAACCTCTTCTTTCTCGAATTACTTCCCACCTCTCGTCTCCCACCCCCCACCTCTATCTGGCAAGGCCAGATGTTTTTATGAACAATTCCGGTCGGGCGGTTGCCAAATTAGTTAAGCATTTTAAAGTGAGTTTAAAATATTTGCTTATTGTCCACGATGATCTGGATATTCCTTTTGGCCAGTTTCGTTTGCAATTTGATCGGGGAGCGGCTGGGCATCACGGAGTGGAGTCAATAATTGCCCATCTAGGTAGTCAGGATTTTTGGCGGTTACGGATCGGTATTTCTCCAAGCCACCTCGTCGTCTCCCCGGAAGAATTCGTCTTGTCAAAATTTACCATGCCGGAATTGGAGCTTTTACCTAGCCTTTTTGGTGATTGCTGGGCGGAGTGGGAGAGGGTAAACTAGTAACTGGTCACTGGCGACTGGAGATAAATAGAGCGGGGGTACAGATCTGGTAAGTTACTATTTTGTAAATCTCTATAATTTTTTGATAACTTGAGTTATTAGTTAATAGTTTTATTAATTTATTTATCAAAAGAATCTATGTCAGAGAAAGAAACATTGTGTCAGTCTTCAGGTAAGGAGGAGGAAGGTAGATTGCTGTCAGTAGTTGAGTATGTATCATTAATCGCTAGTCAGCAAAGTGCGAGAGAGGAGAAAGATCGGCTGCTTGGAGAATATGTAGCAGAAAAAACGGAGAAGGCAAAGTTAGCGTCTAACGAGGCTAACGGACGCTACCGCTCTATTAGCGCTAAAATTGAAGAGACAGACGCCCTTCTTGTTGAGCGAGGTGCTGTTCCTTATGGTGATGCTATGGTAATGCTAGAGCTTGTAGAAACTAATAAAGGTACTAATGCTTTAAAAGTTGGTGCTGTTTACGATAAAAAAAGAGGGTTTGGAGGGTCCAATGTTGTAAAAGGGACCGTTTATGCTTCTGATTTGAGAAATGCTCCTGCTGGATTTAGGGAGGCGGTTCTTGTTCGTTATGATATTGCGGACAATGGTGCCCTATGTCCTAAAACTTCTGAAAGTAAATAATGAAGGAGGCCGGGCATTGATCTGTTCAAATATCATTTCCAACCCCTCGCTTCCATCTGTTATACTAGAACTGTTTGTCCCCGAATAATGTTTTTTTGGGTTTAAATATTCCATTTCATGTTTTACTCAAAGTATCGCCCCCAGCAATTTAAAGATTTAATCGGCGCGGAAACCATTGTCAAAACTTTAAAAAAGTCTTTGGCAGAAGGTAAGTTTGGCCACGCCTATTTTTTTAGCGGTCCGCGCGGCTCCGGTAAAACCACTACCGCTCGGCTTTTAGCGAAAGCGCTTAACTGTTTAAACCTCGGTTCTGACGGAGAGCCGTGTGATCAATGTTCTTCCTGCGAAGCGATCAAAAAAGGCAATTTTCTTGATGTTATGGAAATAGACGCCGCCTCTAATCGCGGCATTGACGATATTCGGGATTTACGGGAAAAAGTTAAATTAGCGTCGGCGCAGGGTAAATACAAGGTTTACATAATTGATGAGGTGCATATGCTAACCAAAGAGGCTTTTAACGCCTTGCTCAAGACGCTTGAAGAACCGCCGGCGCATGTGGTTTTTGTTTTGTGCACTACCGAGCCGCGCAAGGTGCCAGAAACAATTCGTTCCCGTTGCCAAAAGTTTGGCTTTAAAAGAGCTGGCCGGGTTGATCTGATCCGTCAATTGCAGTTGATCGTTGATCAGGAAGATGTGGTGGTGGCCCAAGAGGATTTGGGGCGGATTGTAGACGCTTCCGACGGCGGATTTAGAGACGCGGAAAATTTGTTGGAGCAGTTGATAGTGGGCGGTTTATCTATCAGCGAGTTGTTGGGGGGTTCGCAAACCGATTCTTTAGAATTTGTTAAGCATTTGATTGACCTTGATTTGGGGGGATGTTTTAATTTGATTGATGATTTATTCAGCTCCGGCGCCAGTCTGGAAGTTTTTGCTCAAGATTGCGTGGAAACATTGCGTCAAATAATGCTTGTTTCCGGCGGGGTAGGGGAGGAGCTGGTGGAAACTACTCGAGAGCGGTATCAGCAATTAAAAGAACTATCCCTCAAACTAAAACCAAGTGACCTGCGGCAGTTGCTTGATCTTTTCTTGGAAGCGCTGCCAAGATTCGCCCGTTCACCTATTGTTCAGCTGCCGTTGGAATTATTGGCTTCTACCTATATTAGCCCTAAAAGTATTTCCCCCACTTTTATAAATAATTCTTTACCGCTCGTACCTGACGACCGTCTCTCCGATTCAGCTAAGCCAGTTAGGATTAAGGCTAGCTTACCCGTAGAGAAGCCCAAGTCGCGTGGAGAAGAGTTGGTGGAGGATTCATCGGCGGCCGGCGATCCGAGACGAATTGATTGGACTCAAGAAAACGGTGATTCAAACATAACTTTGGAATTGATTTGCCGGTTGTGGGAGGAATTCTTGGAAAAAGTTCGTCCTCATAATCACTCTTTGCGGGCTCTGCTTTCCTCCTCCCGTCCCAAAGAATGTCTGGAGGGAGGGGTGGTGGTGTTAGAGATGTTTTATCAGTTTCATTTGGAAAAGGTTAAAGAACCCAAAAACATGGAAATATTGGAAAAAGTTTTGGCGGAGGTGACTAAGCGGCCTGTTAAAATTAAATGTGTATTGGGAGATAGGAGCACCAAACCAGCTATTTCGGTGGCAATGGTAAATTCAAAAGTAACTGATTCATCTCCGGCTGATTTACAAAATGAAGTTGAATTGCTAGCCAAAAAAGCTAGGGCAGTGTTCGGGGAGCTAGGGGCTGGTTACTAGGAGCTGGGGGCTGGTCACTGGGAGCTAGCTACAGTCAAATTCTAAATAATTTAAACTCTAAGCACTAAATACTAATTTAGATATTTGAATTTAGAGTTTTAGATATTAAGATTTATTTAGTATTTAGTGCTTAGAACTTGGCTGTAGCTAGCCACCAGCCACTAGTTACTGGCTCTCCTATGCAAATACCCAAGCCAATCCAAAACGCGATAGACGCTTTTGAACGATTGCCAGGGATTGGTCCTAAGACCGCCCAAAGGCTGGTTTTTTATCTGTTGCGCTTGCCCCAAGAGCAGTTAGATTTTTTCTCCCTAGCAGTGGGTAATTTAAAGCGGCAGACTGTCTTGTGTCATCAATGTTTTAGAGTTGGAGAGACTGATCCTTGCGAAGTTTGCGGCGACCCCCAACGTGAGCGCTCAATCATTTGCGTGGTAGAAGAGCCGCTTGACGCGATGGCGTTGGATAAAGCTGGTTACAATGGTTTGTACCATGTTTTGCATGGTGTTCTCTCTCCTCTAAATAATATTGGTCCGGAGGATCTGTATTTAAAGGAACTGCGTCCGCGCGTGGAATCAGGTGCTATCAAGGAGGTGATTTTGGCAACTAATCCGACTATGGAGGGGGACTCAACCGCTATGTATATCAAGCGTTTGCTTGATGGGTTGCCAGTCAAGATTAGCCGTCTTGGTCGAGGTCTTCCCGTTGGCGGGGATTTGGAATACGCTGACGCTACGACCCTCAAAAGAAGTTTGGAGGGGAGAGGGGAGATTTAAAATGGTATTGATTACCCCTTGCTTTCCTTAATTTAATTCCTTAATATTATATGGAATTGATTTTTCGTTTTTATGAATTTTTCCACCAAGTCCGAGTATGGCTTGCGCGCGTTAACGATTTTGGCTAGGCAGTACGGTAAAGGTCCTTACTCTTTAGCGGATATCGCTAAAACAGAAGAGGTGTCCCTTCCTTATTTAGAGAGGCTTTTTGCCAAGTTGCGCTCTGCCGATATTGTGGAAAGTACCAGGGGGGCGCAGGGGGGTTATCAACTTTCTCGCTCTCCAGAGCTAATCAATATTTATGAAGTGGTCAGGACCCTTGACGGATATCTTGTACCGGCAGTATGTGTTTTTGAAACTGGGCCGGTAATTGGGCAATGCAAACGAGTGCAAAATTGCCGCTTGAGGGGAGTTTGGAGGAAAGTGCAAGATCGATTAGAAAAGACCTTGCGGGAGATAACACTAATGGATTTAGTGGAAAAAAAGCCGGTGGCTAAGAAAAAAATATTACCAAAGGCTAAGAGATAGCTATTTTTACCTTGATTATTTATTTGTATTAATATGGTCTATTTTGATAATGCCGCTACTACCGCTGTTAGTGAGCTCGCTCTAAAAGAGATGTCGCCTTATTTTAGCCAGAAGTATGGTAATGCTTCTTCTCTGCACCAATACGGTCAAGAAGCTTCTCAAGCGTTGTCTAAAGCTCGTCAGACCGTTACTCAAATACTGGGAGCTAAACCTTCGGAAATTTTCTTTACCGGCGGGGCCTCCGAGTCCAATAACTGGATGATCAAGGGGGTAGTTGAAGCCGCTTCTTCGCTTCTTCCTGCGGGAGCAAAGCCTCACCTAATCGTTTCTCCAATCGAACATCACTGTGTTTTAGATACTGCCGAATATCTTGAACAATCCGGTCAAGCTCAGGTGAGTTGGCTGTCGGTTGATTCTGCCGGCTTGGTTGGTCCTAGAGATATCATTTCGCTTATTCAAGACAATACTGTTTTGGTATCAGTAATGTATGTGAATAATGAGATTGGGACTATTGAACCAATTGCGGAAATAGGGGCGGCACTGCGAGAGTATAATTCACAAAATCGTTCTGTTTCACCTCTCACATCCCATCTCCCACTTCCCATAGCTTTTCATACCGATGCGGTGCAGGCAGTGCAGTATCTTGATTGTCGCGTTGACCGGTTGGGCGTTGACGCGTTATCCCTCTCGGCCCACAAGTTCCATGGCCCCAAGGGTGTGGGAATTGCCTTTATTCGCCAAGGCACGAAAATCGCTAGGTTTATTCACGGCGGAGCGCAGGAGGCAAACCAGCGCGCCGGTACCGAAAATGTCTCCGGAATCGTTGGTTTGGAAGCGGCTTTACTTGAGGCGGCGAATAATCGCCAGAAAAATTTTGAGCATGTCAGCCAATTGCAAAAGAGTTTGATTGACCAGGTTTTACGGATAGACAATGTTCAACTTACCGGCCCATTGCCTGGCCGGCATCGCGTTCCTCACATTGCCAGTTTTGTGGTCTCTGGCGTAGATGGAGAGGCTTTGCTTTTGCGTTTGGATAGCGAGGGTTTTGCCGTTTCTTCCGGTTCTGCCTGTACTTCCGCTTCGCTTGATCCCTCGCATGTTCTGCTGGCGATTGGGGTGGGGGAGGCCGAGTCTCACGGCTCGATTCGTGTTAGTCTTTCCTCATACAATACTCAAGAGGAAGTTGATCAATTTGTTGTTGCTTTTAAAAAAGTTATCAAAGAGGTGCGCGCGCTGGCGCCTAGGCTTAGCTAATGGAGTAGCGTCTACCTTGCCGGTAGGCAGGTGCTTCAGCGTGCGCTGTTTTTGTTACGAACTCTCACCACAGGTGGGCAAGAAAGTTCGCTATTCCAATATATGTATTATTTATGATATTTCAAATGTCAAAATTCAAATCTCAAAACAATAATTCAAATGTAAAAACTATTTTGGTTTTGAGTTTTAACATTAGTTTTAACCTTTGACATTTAAGTTTTGAGTTTTTATCTATGCTTTATTCTCAAAAAGTTCTTGATCATTTTCATAATCCGCATAATCACGGGGAGATTTCCTCTCCCAGCGCCAGCGCTCAGGTGGGCAATCCGGTCTGTGGCGATATTATTAAGTTTGATTTGGAAATTGGCCAGCGTCCAAAAGATGATGGTTCAAACGAAAGCTACATTAAAGATGTAAAATTCCAAACCATGGGCTGCGCCGCCGCTATTTCTGTTTCATCCGTAATGACGGACATGGTGATTGGCCAGTCGTTGGAGCAGGCTAGTCAGGTTAGTTTTGAAGATATTGTTAAAGAGTTAGACGGTCTGCCGCCGATTAAAATCCATTGCGCCCAACTGGCGAGAGAGTGCCTGCTTAAGGCGATAGAGCACTACGAGGAGAGTCAGTAACTAGTGGCTGGTGGCTGGTCACTAGTTACTGGTTGCTGGTAGCTAGCTACAGCCAAATTCTAAGCACTAAATACTAAATAAATCTTAATATCTAAACTCTAAACAAGTTCATAAATCTCAAATGTCAAATCTCAAAACTCAAAATGAAAATTCAAATGTAAAAATTAGAGCATACAAATTTTCTCTATCTATTATCAATTTTATTGGTAATCTTCCAAACAATAAAACCTATTGGGTATTTAGCGATCAACTATTGCGATCCAGCACAAGTATTGGGGCTAATATTGTCGAGGCATCTTCTTCTAGTTCTAGGCGAGAATTTGTAAAATATTACGAAATATCTCTCA
>PEYW01000035.1 GCA_002774225.1 candidate division WWE3 bacterium CG08_land_8_20_14_0_20_43_13
TAATAGATATTTTAACATCTTTAGGAAGGAGATATACAAATACCAGATAGCCGAGTTTGAGAGCTTGGTTGGTCATATTGAATTAGATGAGAGCTATTTTGGAGCTAATCGAGTCAGAGGATTTAAAGGTAAGCTAAAGAGAGGAAGAGGAACACGCAAGCAACCAGTCTTTGGTGTATTCAAGAGAAATGGTCATGTTTATACCGAGATTATCCCTAACTGCAAGAAGAGAACAATGCAGGCAATCATCTTAGGCAAGATTGATGTTCAAAGCATCCTTTACACTGACGGCTGGAGAGGTTACGATGGTTTAGTTGATGTTGGTTACGATAAACACTTTAGAGTCAATCATGGAGATAGTGAGTTCTCCAAAGGTAATGGAGTTCACATTAACGGTATTGAATCATTCTGGTCTTTTACTAAAAGAAGATTGGCCAAGTTCAATGGCGTTAAAGTTAACTTCAGACTTCATCTTAAAGAATGTGAGTGGCGTTGGGGAAAAGATTCTAAAGATCTAGAGTATAGGTTATTAAAGTTAATCGCTGATATTTAGTTTGCTAGTCTAGAGCCTTAACTAATCTAAGAGAGTTGCCTGTTTTGGCTGTTCCACTTGGTAGTTATCAATTTTTCCTCTAAGCCTGGTGAATCCAGTTAGGGCGTCATCGCTGGAGCGTTTGGCGTTAGTAAGGTGCTTGTTTGTAAGAAGCAAAGTTTCTTCGAACTTGCCGGCCTCCTGCTGAATTGTTTTTAGAGTTTGAAGCACTACTTTAATCTGCTGCCCTACCTGTTGTTTTTCCATGCCAATCAAAACTACTCGTAAAAAAGCGTTAAATTGATTGGGAGAGGTAATAGTAATTCGGCTCTCTTGCGCGTATTCCACCAGTTCTGGAAAATTGACGAGAATTTCGTAAGCGATTGGTTCGGAGGGAATATACATAACGGCAAAATCAACCGTGCCCTCGTCTGGCTTTATATACTTGCCGGTGATGTCTCGGATGTGTTTACGCACGGCATTGGCAAATTCCTTGCCGGCGGCTAGTCGGTCTTGCTCGTTTTGAGATTGCTGGTAACGGCGAAAGGCTTCCATGGGAAACTTGGAATCAACGGGAATTATCCCTTCCGCGGTTTGAATGGCGGCATCCACCGTCAATCCATCTTTAAAACTATGCTGGAGGATAAACTTTTCTTGGGGGATGTGCTGTTTGATTAAGTCGGTGAGAATTTGTTCGCCAATATTCCCCCGCAATTTTGGCGCTTGCAGAGTATCGTGCAGGTCTTTAATGTAGCCGGAAACCTCGCTTAACTGTCCTAGGTGTTTTTGCACTCCGCCAATTACTTCTGATGCTTTGTCCAACCGCTCGCTGATTGTTTTATTACTTACTAACATCTGCTGGTTAATAACGCCGGTTTGTTCATTGAGCGCTTTGGCGCTCTGGTCCAAACGGTTTTGCATTTCTTGGCGTAGTTGGGTGAGCTGGCTAAAAGTCTGCTGGTTCCAGTCGGTCACCATCTTAATTACCGGCTCTTGCTGGTCTTTTTGCTGTTGCTGGAGACGTTTAAACTGCCTCTGAAAGTATACGAATAGCACCGATACTATAATGATAATGGGCAAAGCAGCGAGCAACACTTCTGTCATATTTGTTAATTTTAGCAGATTTGGTAATCCGTATGCCAAACCAATGAGGGCGAAGTTAATGAAAGGATTGAGGAGAGGACCAAAAAGCCACAGCAATACATAGACATCGCAGTTTAAAAGTATGTAGTTTGTTATTCCGAATTCATTTCGGAATCTTACTGGGTATTAGATCCTGAAACAAGTTCAGGATGACAAAATTCCATAGGTTTAAATGTCGTTCTCTACACTGTGGCTTTCTGTTCCCTGTCTCCTAAAAATTATTAACTGGGGTTTTGCTTTTTGTACTCCAAAAAACGCTGGGCCGCTTGTGGGTCCATTTCCTCCAGTAGTTCAACAAGGCGGTCACGGATAACAAAGGAGTCAACCTTGTCGTCCTCTAACACTTCCGGTAACCACTGCTCAACTTGGTCGGCGATGTTGTTGGCATCGCTAACCAGCAAACCGGCATGGGTTAAACCCATGGAAATCTTGGATTTGTCGAACGCCTCCATGGAGCCGTTCCTTTTAATTACTTGTGCCATATGTTTGTAGGGTATCAGATTTGAGTATTCAATGTAAATAGAGTAGCGCATTCCTATCGAAAACCAGTTTTCAAGGTCATTCCGAGGTGAAACCTATCATCCCGAACCCGCCTTCTGCGGACGAAGGATCTCATCCGAAGGGGATTCATCTCCGCCGGTTGGTAGATCAGAATGATGAGTAAACTATTCGGGGTCAAAATGATAAGGGAATGGGATTATTCGTTCCAAAATCTTTCCACCACTTTGGTTTGCTCCAGCGAAGCGCCGAATCTTTTGGCCCACTCGGTGGGATTATCAAATCTATTTTCTAGCCAATTTTCATACCCTCCGGCTCTTTGGATATCTTCCTGGCAACGATCAGGATCTTCAAAAGTTAGTCCTTGAGCGTTTTTGCAGCTCATCTTTTTCCCTGTGGAAAAAGCGATTAGCGGCCATTCCACGCAAGCACCCCAGCTTTCTTCCTGGCTTTGAGAGACAATACTTTGAGCAATATCCCAGTCAAATAAGAAGGTGGCGGCAAGGATATCTACATCCAATTTAATTAACCGCGAAACCATTTTGTTTATTTTTGACTCGGTCGCCAGCCACGAATTAGGGTAGGTGGCAAAAGTTTTGGCATCTCGGCCTAGTATTCTAAACTCTCCCACACTCACACCTTCTTTAAGAAGATTACTTAGCTCTTCTGGGGCGACTTTAAGCCAGTGAATGATTTTGTCAAAGTCGCAAACAAAGAAGTTTTGAGCTTGTGTTTGATCTAGCGTGTAGGCTAAAGCCTTCCTTCGGCTTTGGCCCCATAGGCCGCCTTCCATTGTAAGCGCTCCGTAGCTGCTAATGTAGTTGATAATATTGGTATTGGTTGTTTCCGTGCACGCGATTACTAGATTTGGCGCTAGCTCCATAAACAGCTCCTTAACTTGCTCGATTAGCGGCGAGAACACATTGCTTGGATCATGAAGGGTAGTAATAATTTTTGTCATAAAATTATTGTAGCAAAAAGAAAATGAGCGGAATTTCGACACAGTCTGTGTCGAAATTCCGCATAATAGTCAAAGTCCGCTCATCACAATTGGCGCAAGTTTTTTTCAAAAACACTGCCGGCAATGCGAACATCGGTTCCAATAACGGGATACTCCCCGCCGGTCGCCGGTTCAGCCACTTCAAGATAATAGAACTTTTGCCAGTGGTCATCCCGAGGTTCGGTTTTTGGGTTCTCTTTGAGCAGTCTAAGAATAGTCCCTATGGGGATGGGATAATTGTTCCACACTGGAATTATTTCAGTTACCTGAAACAGCGATTTTTCCATGATACTTCTCCTTTTTCTGCCTAGTCTGGTTATGGGTTCTTCTCATCATAACTGCTTTGTTTTGATTAGACAAGTTCTTACTCTATTGTTGCCCAACGCCAGTTGCCAAACTGATCTTTATTTGTGGTGACTTTTGAGTAACCGCAGTCTCTGGCTACTCTTTCCACTTCTCTTTTTTGTCCGTTTCCGAACTCTAAATATATTTTACCCCCTTCTTTAAGATAGCCTTTGGCTTGCCGTAAAAATCTACTAATAATTTCTAGGCCATTACTTCCTCCAAAAAGAGCTTTTGGCGGCTCATAATCAAGGACAGATTTTTTGACTTTCCCAAGCCGGTTTGGGTTAATATAAGGGGGATTAGCCAGAATAAAGTCGTAGGAATTTTTGATTTGTTTAAAAATATCGGTTATTACAATCGCGTATCGTTGAGGAGGAATGTTGTTGAGTTTTAGATTTAGTTCTATCTGATCGGTTGTTCTTTTGTCAATCTCTCCGAATTCAACGGTTGCATTTTTGGTATTGGCTAAAATCGCCACGCCCAGGCAACCGGAGCCGGCGAAAAGATCCAGAATTTTTGTATCTGTCATATCGCGTTTTCGCAGTTCTTCCAGCGCCGTTTGTGTCCAGTATTCCGTTTCTGGGCGGGGTATTAATGGGCGAAAGGAGAGATCAATACGGCAATTCAAAAATGGTTTCCAGCCAATAATGTAATCTACCGGTTCGCCAATCTTAAGCCTGTTTATATCTTTGGCAAGGTTAGGATCATTGTCTCGTCCGTTATATTTGTCTTGAATGATCCAGTTTATTTCTCTTTTAAAATTTTGGTGACTCATATTTAGAGCGTTCAGCCATATAATCAAGTTGTGTCTATTGTTTATTATAGTCAAAACCTAGATCGTCGGGAATTTGCAGCTAAAGTGATCAATACTTTTTTGGATAAGATCAAATCTTGCGATAGCTTCTTGATTAAGCCTAATCTAGTATCCGGTGATCCTTATCCTACCACTACCCATCCTCAAATGGTGCAAGCAGTGATACAAAATTTGCTGGGCTTGGGCAAGCGGGATATTGTAGTGGCCGACGGTCCAGCAACTGACGCGGGTAGTTCTTATAAAATTATTCAAAACCACCCGATTAAAAAAGTTTGTGACTATTACGGAGTGGATTTGGTTAATCTGTACAGTACAAAATCAAGAAAGATAATTTCTCCCCGCCACTTTCCTCTGCGGTTGTTTAGCTTGCCTTTGGAAAAGGATTTGGTAATCAGCCTGCCGGTGTTAAAAGAGCACAGTTGCTGTGGACTTACCGGCGCGCTCAAAAACCAGTTTGGTTACTTGCCGCGGCGTGAGCGTTTGGCTCTTCACGGTTTGTCGCGTTTGGGTAAAGATATTTTATCCCGCGGCATTGCCGAAATTAATGTGTCCGCTAAGCCCGATTTGGTAATTATGGATGGCGTGGAAACTTTACTTGGCTGTCAAGAACTCCGCCATGGCGGAAAGGTCGCCCATTTGGGATATTTAATGGCGGGGGAAGATCCAGTCTCCCTGGATAGTTTTGGTTTTAGAATACTCCAAAAGTTACCGGGTTCAAGACTGGCCGGTCTTTCAATAGACAAAATCGGGCATCTTGTTTACAGCGCCCAATATGGAGTGGGAAACTTGGATTTTACCGAAGAAAGATGGTAAGCGCTTCTTCTCTGCTTCTTGAGCGCTAATTCTAACGCCCAAGAAGCAGAGGGGAAACCCCCTCTAGCTTTTTTAACGATCTCGGTCATCTCTTTTTGGTCTGGCGATATCAACTACCGCGGGGCGGCCTTCAATATCTTTGCCATTGAACATTTGAATTGCGTTCTTGGCATCCTCCTCGGTTTCCATTTCTACGAATGCAAAGCCTTTTGAACGACCGGTTTGGCGGTCCATTAAAATTTCGGCTGAAACTACATTACCGGCTTGCGCGAAAATTTCGGCTAGCTTTTCATCGGTCAGACTAAAAGATAGATTTCCAACATAAAGTTTGGTACTCATTGCTTATCACCTCCTACTTAAACGATACGCTTCATTTTTAGAGCCTTCCGGAGACGAACAATGAGACCAGTTGGAATCTAAAACAAGCGAAAAGCGCCTTTGCGCTGACACTATTATATATATAAGAATGAAGATTGTAAAGGGGATTGGTAGTTTCACATTTTATCAAGAATCAGTATAGCATTATTTTATCTTTTTCAAAATCACCACATAGTTTTTGCCATACTTTTTAGCACAAGAAGGACAGGTTGGGTAGTAAAATAGCATTTTTCCAACGGTATTGGGTGGGGTCTTTACCTCCTTTTCCATTTGTTTTACCCATTGTCCTATTTTTGAATAGGGGCCTTCAAAAACTTTGGAAAAGTAGGTTCCCGACAAATGAGCGTACTTTAACCCCTCTGCCTCTTTACCGGCGGCAATATGCAAGGTTCCTGCGAAGGGCCCGTTGTGTTCAAACAAACATAAGTATTCGTTATCAAAAGCGCCCTTCTGATCCATCAACAACATATTCTTGGTGATTATTTTGCCAAAGTTTAGGGGAATGTTAAAAAAGCATATTACTCGGTCTTGGACAAATAGTTTATTTTCCCAAACCAGTTCCCTATCTTCCCACGGAGCTGGGTCAAATGGCGGGCAGCATTGTTTTGCGGTTGTTTGCTCCATAATTTTCTAGTTCTTTGATGTATTATATTACCATAGATTGTAACGAGGTACATTTATTAGCAATATTATGAAGATTTTAGTTACCGGCGGCGCTGGCTATATTGGTTCACATGCGGTCAAAACTCTTTTGGAGAAGGGCAATCAAGTGATAGTGCTTGACAACCTCCACCGCGGTTATAAACAAGCGATTGAGTTTTTGCAAGGCCGTTACGGAAAAGACCGCCTAACATTTTATCAGATTGACTTAAGGGAAGCGGCGGCCGTTGATCAAATTATTTCCAAAGAAAGGCCGGCTGGGGCGCTTCATTTCGCGGCATTGTGCTTGGTTAACGAGTCAATGGCTCAACCAGTCACTTACTTTGAAAACAATTTTAGCGGCAGTTTAAATCTAGTTAAGGCCATGTTAGCGAATAAGGTGAATAATTTGGTTTTTTCTTCCACCTGCGCCGTATATGGCGAAAGCCAGTATTTGCCGATGGATGAGCTTCATCCTGCTAATCCCACTAATCCTTATGGCGAGTCAAAACTGCTGGTGGAAAAAGCGCTGCGCTGGTTAGGTCAGTTGAATGGTTTAAAATACACCGTGTTTAGGTATTTTAATGTTGCTGGCGCTTGGGAGGACGGTTCCATTGGGGATAGCAAAAAGCCCTCCCAGCTTTTGGTACAAAACGCGGTGCGCGGAGCGCTGGGGCTGGAGCAGTTTTCTTTAACTTGCCCCAAAGTAGACACTCCGGACACTACGCCGATTCGTGATTACATTAATGTGTGTGATTTGGTAGAGGCGCACTTGTTGGCGTTAGATTACTTGTTTGATGGAGGGAGCAGCGAGGTGTTTAATTTAGGTACCGGTCAGGGCAATTCAGTATTAGAAGTGGTTGATGAGGTTAAAAGGTTAACCGGTGTTGATTTTAATATTGGTCGTGGGGAAGCGCGGCAGGGAGAATACGCTCAAGTCTACGCCAATATTTCCAAGGCGGACCGATTGCTTGGCTGGAAACCTCGCCGCTCGTTGGGGGATAGCGTTTCTTCTTTACTCGCTTGGTATAAGAGCCATCCGAACGGTTGGGATTACTAATTCACAGCTCATAATAGCTCAAGGACGAATTTCCAATTCTTATTCTTGGCAACGCTAACCGCTGTCCTTGGCAAAGAATGTTACCTGATTGGGTAGTAAAGGCTAAATCGTAATTAAGGTTTTCTAATACCTTTATCGCGTTTTGGCTGGTTATTCCGTATGGATAAGAAAATATTTTTGGAACATTAGTATTCGCTTGCTTTAGGGCAATATCTGCTATAACGATTTGCTGTTCTACAGCGGAATAATCTCCGCCCACATTTTGATGATCGCGGGTGTGGTTGGCAAAATTGATTAATCCGGATCGGTTCATTTCTTTTATTACATCCCAAGTTAGGTATCCCGGTTGATTTACTTCGTCGGTAATTACAAAAACAGTGGCTTTTAAGCCTAACTCTTTTAGTATCGGAAACGCTTCGGTGAAAAAATCAAAATATCCGTCGTCAAAAGTAAGCGCCGCTGATTTTGATGGTGTATTTCCCCCGGTTTTAAAAAAATCTGCTAGTTCACCTAAACTGATTACAACGCGCCCCTGTTTTTTTAAGTAATCCATCTGCTGGCGAAAAACATTCGTCGTGACAGTTAAATATTCCGGTTCGGTGAGTTCTTTTTGAATATGATGGTACATTAATACGCTAGATTTTACGCACGGGCCGTACTTGTCATTCATCTGCTCAAATGTGAGGGGAATGGGTGTTGGCGAGGGTGTTGCCGCAGGTGTACTTTTTTGCTCTTCCACCAGCTGTTTAAAAGTGGATGGACGAGGGGCGGAGTCGTTGGATTTTTTAGCACGATAAGCCTCAAAGATTTTTTTTGGATTTATTATTAGCAAAAAGGCAGCCACTGTCAAAAGCGCTATCAGAACGGCGGCAAGGTTCCTCGCGGCTGGTTTGGGCATATTAGGAAAGTTGGTTTAATAGTAGGCTGTCGGCAGAACAAATGAAAGCTTTTGTTTGGCTCAAACTTGGTTTTTGGTGGTATAATCAAGGCGCTCGCGCAGAAATAGCAGGTAGGTCAATCCTTCAAAGCTCCAGAAGAGAAGTAAGGTACTATGGAAGTAACAAGTACTTTAAGAAATGAATATCTTGAGAGATGTCGTTATTCCGACCCTGGACAAGGCGAAGGAGAAGAGCTCTATTCCCTTGTCATTCTGAATCCGCCAAAGGCGGATGAAGAATCTCCCCTATGAGCAGATTCCGAAGAGGATTAGAGAACGACATTTAAACCTATGGAATTTTGTCATCCTGAACTTGTTTCAGGATCTAATACCCAGTAAGATTCCGAA
>PEYW01000045.1:0-24374 GCA_002774225.1 candidate division WWE3 bacterium CG08_land_8_20_14_0_20_43_13
GGGAGGACGAGGTAAACGGAGAGATTCGGTCTTACCTCAAGTTAAATCCTAATCTAGCTCCTTATCAAGTAGCGGTTTTTCCTTTATCTTCAAATAAACCGAAATTGGTGGAAAAGGCACAGAGTGTTTTTAAATTATTACTTGGCAGTTTCTCCGTTGTTTGGGATGGGCACGGCAATGTGGGCAAGCGCTATCGCCGCCAGGATGAAATCGGCACGCCTTTTTGTGTGACAGTTGATTACCAAACTTTGGAAGATAGTACCGTCACGGTTCGCGATCGGGATACCATGGCGCAGGAGCGAGTACCGGTTGATGCTCTTATCCCTCATTTTTCCTCTAAACTAGCGCTTTAGATTGTCTTATTCATTATTCGGTTGATTGCCCTTAATCTCCTTTAGCTTTCCTTATCCATCTTGAAACTTCTTTAAGTGTCCTCTTTCGTCTTTTCTACCTAGACCGATTCAAGCAAAACCTTATGAATTAATATTACCGCATAATGGGGTGTGGTAATATCGTCGGCTTTTCGTGTGAGAAGGAGAAAAAAGGCTCGACATATTTCCATGTAGAGCCTCTAGCGTGTCTGCCTTCGGATGTTTGGAAATAGGGGTAGTAGTGCTCTTGTTCTGCCCGTCAGAATCAATCACAGAGTTGTGGCCGCGCCTCTCTAAAAGTGCCACTACCTTAGGCCCCTCGGGCTATTACCGTCCTCAGTTAGCCACCAATGAGGATGAATACGCCATTGTTTGGGGTGGGGGGGTTCCTTGTATTTAATGCATCGCGTTACTGGGGGTTCTTTATCTTCTAGATTTAACCTCGACTATACCCCGCGGGCGATCCTCGGTGGACTAATCCTACTACGCGGAACTTTATGAAAAACTTTTTTTCGCGCCATTTTGAGCGTAACGAAAAAATCCTCCTTTCCGAAGGGGATCCTTCATCCGCCTTCGGTGGATTCAGGATGACGGGTGGAGGACTAAGGCACGGTCTGCCTACGGCAGACCGTGCCCTGATACCTGTTCTTTGAGGCTCTCAAACAATTCCTTCTTGACACTTGGATAACAAATGGTGTTTTATGGTATTGACAGAGCATGTATTGGTGAAATAGCATGAGGGCATGGATTATTTTACCGGTGAGTTTAGTCCCAATCTGACTGAAGGAAACAGGCTGTCCTTGCCAAAAAGGGTTCGCGATCGTCTGGGAGAGGATGGTGTAATTCTCACTCGAGGTTTTGATGGCTGTATCTTTGGATATCGCCGCGACGCTTGGTACCAAAAGGCTTACCAGCAGGCCGAACAACCTGCCGATGATTCCCGAGCGAGGAAACTAAAACGTTACATTTTCTCTGGGGCGGCGGATTTGTCGGTTGACAAGCAAGGGAGGGTGGTTATTCCCAATAATCTGCTTGAATACGCGGAGATTGCGGATATTACTTCGGTAGTAGGTGTAGGCGATCATTTTGAGATTTGGAACAGGCAAAAGTGGGAAGGGCAGTTGGTTAAGATCTCGGAGGAGGTAGATAAGGATGAGTAGCGAGGGCAACTTTCACATCTCCGTGATGGTGAAGGAAGTTCTTGAAGGTCTGGCGGTAAAAAGTGGCGGTAAATATATAGATTGTAATTTAGGCGGGGGCGGTCACACCGCGGAGATAATGAAGAGAGGAGGATTTGTTTTAGGGATAGATTGCGATCAAGAATCTATTTCTTATGTGGAGAGGAACTTTGAGCGCCAAATAAATGATGGAAAACTGCTTATTCGTTTGGGTAATTTTTCACGGTTGGGGGAGCTGGCGAAAAGTTGCGGTTTTAATCAGGTTGACGGGATTTTGTATGATTTGGGACTAAGTTCCTTTCAACTGGAACGATCGGGGCGGGGTTTTAGCTTTCAGCGCCACGAGCCTTTGGATATGCGCATGGATAATCAGCTTAAAGTCAGGGCATCAGATTTAGTTAATGGTTTATCAAAATATGAACTTTGTAAATTATTTGAACAGTTTGGCGAAGAACAGCATTCTTGGGCAGTGGCTCAAGCTATTGTTAGCGCCCGTGCTTTAGAGCCGATTGTTCGTACCGATCAGCTGGCCAATGTAGTGAGAGAGGTTTTAGGTTACAAAAGAGGATCGCTCCACCCGGCTACCAAAGTTTTTCAGGCTTTGCGTTTGGCGGTGAATCAGGAGTTGTTTAATGCCAGTGAGTCCTTTAAACAAGCGATTGAGCTTTTAGGGAGTGGGGGAAGGTTAGTTATTATTTCCTTTCACTCGCTGGAGGATCGGTTGAGTAAGAATTTACGGGAAAATAAGTGTTTGGTTCCCGTTAACCGTAAGCCGATTATACCTAGTGGGAATGAGATTTTAGCTAACCCGCGTTGTCATAGTGCCAAAATGAGAATTTATGAAAAGATTTAGAGTTCCAAAAAATAAAAGCGGAAAATGCCTTCGTTGCTGGTTTATCCCGCTTGCTAGTTTAGCGGTTGCTTTGGGAGTTAGATTCGCTGTTTCGAGCCGTTTAGTTTCCTTGGGCGGATCTATTTGCCAGTTTGAGTCACAAAAGCAATCGTTATTAAAAGAAAATGAGCAGTTATCAAATCAGTCGGTAGCTCTCGGTTCCTACTCAAGAATTACTAAAATAGCCCAAGAGTCTTTTGGTTTTAGTTATAATCTTGATTCATTGTCTTATCTTACCTCGCCAAAAATCGCCTCACGCTAGGTTTATATGCCAGTTAGCTTTAAAAAAAACTACACTAATCGGCGTTATTTAGTTATTACCTTTTCCTTTTTAATTAGTTTTTTAGTTGTGGTTCTACGTTTGTTTTATGTACAAATAATTAGCTACGATAACTACTCGGCAAAGGCTAGTCAACAGCATTGGTCTTCGCGCACCATTATCGCCAAAAGAGGTTCCATTTACTCCAGCGATGGTTTTCCACTAGCCGGTACTCAAGACTACTATCTCTTGTACGGCGAGCCTTTTAAAGTAAGTCAGGCAGGTACATACGCTAGCGAACTAGTTCCCATCATCTCCCCTAAAATTTATCAGCGACTTTCTCTTGATCATGATTATACCAGTCTTGCGAACCTAGAGTTAGAAGTTGAATCCAAATTATCTTCAGATTTTCGTTGGGTGCGTTTAGCCAATAAAGTTTCTCCGGCCCAGCGGGAAGAAATATTATCTTTGGGTTTAGATGGGTTGGGCTTTGAGATAGAGCCAATCCGTTACTATCCAGAAAATCAGTTGGCAGCGCATATTCTGGGTTTTGTTGGTTTAGATTTACAAGGTCTGGCTCAAGGTTATTATGGAGTGGAGGGTTACTATAATAGTGATTTGCGGGGAAAGGATGGTTTGGTTAATGAGGAGAGCGCTGTTTCAGGTGATTTTATTCTTCTTTCTAATCCTCGCAGCTTTGATTCGGTGGCCGGACGGGATTTGCACTTGACTTTAGATAGAGCCATCCAGTTTTTGGTGGAAACACGTTTACGCGAGGCAGTAATTAAATACAGGGCTAAAAGCGGCTTGGTTTTGATTGTGGATCCAGATTCCGGGAAGATTATTTCTTTAGCAGCCTTTCCCTCTTATAATTTGTATCCTTGGATGGAGAACTCATCTTTAGATTCTCAAATTACAGGTGAGGAAAAAGAACCCTGGGATTATGAATTGCTAAGCAATCCGGCTATTTCAGTTTCGTATGAGCCTGGTTCGGTGATGAAGCCGGTTACATTAGCGATTGGTTTGGATACAGGGGAGATAAACATAGATACTGTTTTTGATGATAACGGACCGTTTAATATTGCCGGTTACAAAATTGACAACTGGGACGGCAAGCATTATGGCATTCAAAATCTATATCAGCTTTTACAAAAATCAAATAATATTGGTGCCTGCTGGGTAGGTAGGCAAATTGGCTGGGAAAAATATCTGCCGCGTCTCACCAATTTTGGATTTGGAAGTATTTTGGGTATTGACTTGGAAGGAGAGGAACCCGGTCTGCTCCCCGCCAAAGAACAACAAGATGAAGTTAGGCTTTGCACGGTCGCGTTTGGCCAGGGTATCTCGGTTACGCCTTTGCAGATGGTAATGTCTTATTGTTCTCTGATTAACGGCGGTAAATTAATGCGCCCTTATTTGGTAGAAAAAATTACCGAACAAGGAAAATTAATTTTGGAAAGGCACCCCGAAGTTATTGGAAGAGTGATAAAAGAAGAGATTTCAAAAAAACTTGAGGAAATGTTGATTGAAGCGGTGGCTAGAGGAGAATCAAAGTTTTATAACCTAGATAATTACAGAGTTGGCGGTAAAACCGGTACTGCTCAAATCCCTTTGGAAACCGGCGGCTACGATCCCTCTCGCACCAATGCCACCTTTATTGGTTTTTTGCCAAGTTACAAGAATTTTGTTATGCTAGTTAAGCTGGAGCAACCTTTGACTAGTATTTACGCGGCCGAGACGGCGGTACCCTTGTGGATGAAGATTGTTTCTGACCTAGCTGGTTACTATGGTTTTCCTCCAGACTTGTAGTTATGCAAATAAAAGGCGGATTTCCTCTAAAAGGTGAAGTTGATGTATCCCCAAGTTCCCAAGAATCGCTATTTTCTTTGGGGTCCGGCTTGATATTTAACGAATCTCTTATTCTGGATAAACTTTCTTTGTGTGGTTTGGTAACTCAATCTCTGGAAATGTATAGAGAGTTTGGTGTGTGCATAGTTCGTAATGATGATGGTTTATCTGTTAGTAACATTAAAGATAGTTCTTCTGTCCTATTTTTGAAACATAGTTATCTTTGGCAGCCGCTGTTTTTTGCTTTGCCTGGTCTTTTGAGGACCCACGGGTTTTTAAGCGTGCGGAGCGGCCGTCCAAAACTGTTTCTTTCTGCGGCAGTTAAAGAAGCACTTGAACTCTTCTTTGAATTTGGTTTAAAAATTCAAGCTGATGATGATTTTCTGAATCTTACTAAAGCTGATCATCCTTTTGAGAATAAAATTATTACCCTTTCTCAAAAAAGCTCTTTTTTAACGGCGCTGGCTTTGCTCATGACGGCCGCGTTTGTTGAGAAGGAAATTGTGTTCACCAATGTTAAGTTGGATATTGAGATCCTCCGTTTTTTAGACATGCTTAAAAAGTTTGGATTTGATTACAGGATCAACCAGGAAGATGGGGTACTTTTTCTTAATAAAGAGTTAAAAGAAATTCCTGTGGTTAGGCATTCAATTGGTTTCGACCCATATGATCTGGGAATATTTTCTTTGAGCGGTTTATTAAGTAACGGTTCGGTTATTTGTAAAAAGGTTGTTTCTAAAGAAATTCTACCGTTTCTTTCGATCTTGGAAAAAATAGGCCTTGTCTTTGAAAGTTCTGACTCATCTTTAACCATATGGTCGGAAAACACCGATAATTATTCCTTATCGAAAACCTTTAGTCTTACTAGCCCATACTTTTCTTGGGTTTGGGATCCCTTGATTTGTTTGGCGTTAAGTCGGCTTTGCCAGAATTGCTTGTTGGCTACGCCCTATACTCATCTTTCCTCCCTTTGGATAAGGGACTTTCGTCATCTGGGGATAAAAATTGAATTGGTGGAGATTTCGGAAGAAAAAATGTACCGTATCTCTGGCAAAAATTCGCTCAGCGGCAAATCTTTAAATTTGCCTTTTAGTCCTCTATCTTCGTGTTTGTTTTTAGTGTGTTTACTTGCTTCCGGTAAATCTAATCTTTCCAGTGACAGCGCTCTTGATTTTTTTCACGAAAATCTTGTTCAGAGGTTTATTAACTTAGGGGCGCAAATTTCTTTTAATTAGCCTGCTGTCTTAATTTTTTTACTGTCCTATGAATTATTGTGGCGACATTGGTTTCTGATAACCCGGTTACTTTGGAGATTGTTTTGTTGGTGTAACCGTCAAAGAATTTGAGATACATTATTTTGTGCTCCTTGGGTGGCAGCTGGTTTATTTTTTGCCAAATCCACTGGTTTAAAAACAATATCTGCCCATCTTGATGATTGGGTTCTGCTAAGGTGTATTCAACCTCTTCTAATCTAACCTCCTTTTGACATTTTTGCTTTCTTATATAGTCAATTAGCACATTTCTAGCGATAGCGTAGAGCCACGCGGATAAACTTTTTCCTTGCCAACGAAAGTTGTTGATTCCCCCCATCGCTTTTTTAAAAACAATGCTGGTTAGGTCTTCGGCTTCTTCGGTTTGGATTCTCACTCTAAAAAATCTTAAAATATGTGGTTGATAATGTTTATAGATAATACTCCACGACTTTTCGTTGTTCTTACCAGATTTTTTTATACTACTCACTAAAAGTTCTTCTTGTTCGATCGGAAGGGATATTATGCTCATACGATCAGGATGTTGGTAATTTTCTCAATTAGTTTTTGCGCTAGGGGTTGTTGAACTCTTATCACCAGCGCTTTCTCGGATATTTGACCTTTGTCTTTTGGCATCTCCCCTTTTTTAATTAGGATGATTTTAAGCCTTAAAGCCTTTGATTTTTTAAAGTCTCCTTTTCTGTCGGTAATGAGAACCGCTTTGCTTCCAAGTTTTTCCACTACCTCTAAGACTGCTTTAAAAGGTGACGGTAGGTAGAAGTAGGAGTTGTCCACAACAATAAAGTGGTCGGTTTTTATTATTGATATTCTTGGTTTTGGCGGAGTAAAAATAAATGCCGCCTTATCTAAGATATCCTTGTTCATTCCAAAGTATCGGCCCACTTGTTTAGCTATTTTGAGGTAGTCATCATTTTTTGGCGTTTCCGGGTAGCCGATTTGAAAAATAACCTTGCTTATCCACAGATATTTAACCGGATCCTGTCCGCAAGATATCACTACTTTTGGTTTGAGTATCCTCATCCAATAATCAAAGATATCCTTTTGATGGTCTGGCACTTCCATTACCAATTTATGTGAATACGGCCTGTTTTTTATTAGTGATACAACCGTTTTGGCCAAAGATAACAACCACTGACCGATTCCATTTGGATAGTAGGCCATTCCCAGGACAGCCAGCGGAAGGCAGAATTCTGATGCTGGTGTTTCCAAATTTCTTCTGGTGGGAAACTCTTCTTTTAGAACTTGAAATACAGCTTCTCTAGCAGGCGCGGTTTCTCCCGGTCCGGTAATAACAACAATTTCATGTTGATGCTTCTTTATTGTTGCTTTTGTAATAAAAGTTAGAAGCAGCCTTCCCGGTTTTCTTAGCAGATTGTTTAGAACATTCATGTTTTTATTATACCCAACTAAATCACAGAATACGAAGGAGAGGAGTACCTTACCACAAGCGTTGGTTCGTGCTAATATAGTTTAAGCTTTACCCTTACGAGGCCATCCGCCGCCAAAGGATAAGGATGGCGAAGTAGGGCTACTAACTTAGCAGAACCTTTTCCTGTGAAAAAGACAAAAAAATTAATTGATTACTATTTATTGTTTGGGTTGTTAGTTTTACTAATTTTTGGGACAATCACTGTTTACAACTCTTCTTTAGTAGCTTCGAATAATTTATTCGGCGGGCAGTTTTATTTCCTTATTCACCAACTGCTTTGGCTTTTTTTTGGCTTGGTTGGGGGTGTATTTTTTTATTTATACCCTTATCAAAAATTGCGTTTATTTTTTAAGATTGGTTTGTACATCTCTCTCTTTTTCCTTTTTTTGACGGGTTTAGGCGGTTTGTCTAGTTTACCTTTTTTTCGTCTCTTTCTTGGTTGGCTGCCTGACAACATTCTATATCAAAGTTTTTGTCCAGCGATTAACGGCGCCCGTCGCTGGTTTATTTTTAATCCCAGCCCCCTGCCAGCAATTCCTTTGCTTGGCAGGTTGAACTTTCAACCGGCGGAAGCGCTCAAGTTTTTTATTGTTGGCTATCTTTCTTTTACTCTTTCTCAAGCCACAAGGAATGGGAGAAATTTTCCGTCAGTATTTCTCTGGCGCTTTTCCTTTTTAATAGCGGTGATTTCCGGTTTGCTAGTCCTGCAGCCTGATTTTGGATCACTACTTTTGCTTAACAGTTTGAGCTTTGGCTTGGCATTCTTGGCAGGTGTTCCTTTGTGGTATTTTTCTTTACTTCTTCCTTTAGGTACCTTAGCTGGGCTTCCTCTAATCCTGTTTTCCGATTACCGAAGAGCTCGGTTGCTCACATTCTTGTCCGGCGGCTCCCAAGACCCTTTAGGCAAAGGTTACCAAATCAGCCAGGTATTAATCGCACTAGGCTCCGGAGGTTGGTTTGGGCTTGGTTTTGGCAACTCCCGTCAAAAGCACGGCTATATTCCCGAAGTGGCTACCGACTCAATTTTCGCGATAATCGGGGAAGAATTGGGCTGGGTAGGGACGGTTGTTTTTTTGGTAATATATTTTTATGTGCTCTTTCGTGGTTTAGCAGTGTCCAGGAATTGTCAGGATAATGTCGGCAAACTTTTAGCTGGCGGTGTGGTTCTGTGGATATTTTCTCAACTCGTCTTAAATTTGGGGGCGGTAACGGCGTTGATTCCATTTACGGGTGTGCCTTTGCCCATGATTTCTTATGGCGGTTCCTCTTTGATTTTTATTGTAAGCGGTTTGGGACTGTTGCTTAATGTTTCAAAAAATTCTTAATCTATGCGTTTGATTATTACTGGCGGCCATTTAACTCCTGCTTTGGCTGTTGTTCAACAACTACAAAAAAGAGGAGTTACCGATATACATTGGATTGGCTGTAAATATACCATTTGGGGTGATAGGGAAAGCTCAGCGGAATATAAAGTAATTACGCAACTTAAGTTACCCTTTTATTCTTTGCAGGCCGGTAAAATTTATCGCACCTTTAACCCGATTAAGCTGGCGCACGTTCCTTGGGGTTTTGTTCAAGCCTTTTGGTATTTACTCAAAGTCAGACCAGACGCCATTATTTCTTTTGGCGGATATTTGGCGGTACCAGTAGCTTTTTGGGGTAGAATACTTGGTAAGTTGGTTGTCACTCATGAGCAGACAATTACTGTTGGTTTAGCTAACAAAGCGATAGGTTTTTTTTCTCATCGGGTTTTCCTGACTTGGCCGCAGTCAAAAAAGTTCTTTCGTGAGGATAAGACCCAGGTGGTTGGTTTACCTCTAAGGTCAGAGATTTTTGCTGTAAGAAAGGACCATCCTCTTCTTTGTCCGCCTCTTTCTTGCTGGCCGGTAGTTTACATAACTGGGGGAAATCAAGGGAGCCACACTTTTAATCTTTGCGTTTGGGAGATTTTGGATAAACTGCTTGCTCGAACGGTGGTGGTTCATCAGACCGGAAGTAACAGTATATATAGAGATTATCAACAGGCCTTGGGGATTAAGGAGTCTTTGAATCCAGGTAAATCTTCTCGTTATTTTGTTTATGATTATGTGGATGAGAAGGATATTGGCGCTGTTTTTTTTCGGGCAAATGTAGTTGTCTCCAGAGCGGGGGCGAGTACTGTTTTTGAATTAGCGGCCCTCGGGAAGCCCGCTGTTTTGGTTCCTATTCCGTGGTCTTCCCGCAACGAACAAGGAAGGAACGCCGAAATCTTAGAAAAAGCGGGTTTAGCTCAAATTATTAAGCAGTCCGATCTAACCTCGTCGCTGCTTTATCAAGCCATTATTAATGTTATTAATCATCCCGAGCAATATAAAATAAGTGATGATTCTATTATTTGTAATAACAGTGACGCCGCTGAAAGATTTGTTGAGTCTTTTATCTCCTTAATGGTCTCGCGCTGATTGTTATTTGGTAACACAGACTATGCCTGTCCTTCCCACAAAACAACGTCGTTTTGTTCGGCCCAGATTCCTACCGAAGAGGGTTTTTTATAGATCTTTGTATTTTAAGATTTCTGTCGTCGGCGCGGGTTTACTTCTCACTGCCACCATTATTTACATTTTGCCTTTGTGGCGCATTAACGATGTTTTCTTCGACGAAGGCTTGCCAGCTCCCCCCCACTTCGCGCAAATTGAGTCTTTTTTGGAAGATGAATTACTAGGTAAAAATATCCTTGCTTTTATTAGTCTTGGAGCAAAAAAGCGATTGTTACTTAAATTTCCTCATATTAGCGAAGTTATCCTTAAAAAGAGACTTCCAAACAAGGTGTTTGTTGTTTTATATGTTCGTGAACCGGTACTAAAACTCTCCCCAAAAACCGGTTTTTCTGATTTATTAATTACTTCTCTGGGCGCGGTTTTTCTTGATCCCGGCGACACTCCAATTCTTCCCGAGTTCATTCCGACCGAGTCGGTGAATATTAATCAAGGTTTAGGCCATCTTTCACCGAACGACAGCGCTTTGGTTTCTCAACTTGTTGGGGAGGTGAATGATCTTGCTCTTAAAGAAATTGATGGTAGTGGTACAATAACTCTTGCTGATGGAATTATTGTTTTTCTCGACTTAAAACGGTCTCTGTCTTGGCAATTTTCTCAAACCAAGGAAATTATTTCGCAATCTGTTTTGGAAGGTAAAACCTTGTCAAGCGTGGATTTTAGATACGGGCAGCCTTTGCTAAAATAAAATTATTAGTTGCGTAATTGACCTTGAGTTGTGGATTCGGTTATATTTATACAAGTACCTGTTTAATTAAATTTTATGTCTCGTGATCGTGTTGTTGTAGGTATTGACATTGGTTCCAGTAAAATATGTTGCGTGATTGCTAGCTGTGGTGAGGAGGGTAAAATTTCTGTTATTGGGGTGTCTTCAGTACCTTCTGCCGGTATAAAAAAAGGAATTGTGGTTGATATTGACGAGGCGGTGGGTTGTATCGCGGACTGTTTGGAAAGAGCGCAGCGAATGGCTGGTTACGGTGTTTCTGCCGCATCTATTTCCTGCAACGGCACTCATATTTCGTCTATTAACTCTCATGGTGTAGTGGCAGTAACCGGCAAAGAAAATGAAATTGATGAAAGCGATATATTTAGGGTAACCGAAGCGGCGCGGGCAGTGGCTATTCCTTCCTCGCGGGAGATTATCCATGTTATTCCCCGTGGATTTGTAGTGGACACACAGGAGGGAATTAAGGATCCCATCGGGATGAGCGGCACTCGTTTGGAAGTGGAGACCAATCTTATTTCTGGCGAAGTTACCGCTTTGCGTAACCTGGCGCGTTGTGTTCAGCAAGTTGGGGTGGATGTTACCGAGGTGGTTTTTACTGGGCTGGCTTCGGCGGAAGCGGTCCTAAATGACACCGAAAAAGAGTTGGGCACAGTTTTGATTGATATTGGCGGTAGTACTACCAGTATTATTGTTTATGAAGATGGCAGCCCGGCCTATTCAACCGTTTTGCCTTTGGGTGGTCGAAGTATCACTAGTGACTTGGCCATCGGCTTGCGTGCCTCTTTAGAAGCGGCCGAACAGGTAAAAATAAATATGTCCTCTTTGTTGAATTTCTCTTCATCCGGCGCGAGCGTCGGTTCCGCTGAAGACGAAATTGACTTTAAATCCTTGGGTTTAGATATAGATAGCGAAGGTCTTTCTCGTAAGCTTTTGGCAGATATTGTTCAGGCCAGGTTGCGCGAGATTTTCACTTTGGTAGCTTTGGAGATTAAAAAATCCGGTTACCGTGACAAGTTGCCTGCCGGTGTGGTTTTATGCGGCGGCGGCGCGAAGACATTGGGTGTGGAAGATGCAGTAAAGTACTGTCTAAAAGGTCCGATTAGGGTAGCCAAACCTCGAGGCCTAACTGGTTTAGTAGAGGAGCTTGGCAGTCCTGATTACGCGACAGTGGTAGGTTTAATCAATTACGCATCTCGTAATTCAGCAAAAAAGAAGCGTACTTTATCCTTTACAGGAGGAAAAATTAAAAAAGCCTCCTCTGCCTTTATTTCTTTCTTTAAATCACTTCTGCCTTAGTTTTTTTTATGCTAATTAAACCAGAGATTAACCGCTTTGCCAAAATTAAAGTTTTAGGCGTAGGTGGCGGGGGTAGTAATACTGTGGCTTCCATGATCAACAATCAGCAGATCCAAGGAGTGGATTTTGTGGTAATTAACACTGATGCCCAAGCTTTAAAGAGTAGTTGTTCGCCTATTTCTCTACAGATTGGCCGCGATCTTACTGGCGGTTTGGGTTCGGGTGGCAATCCAGAGATTGGCCAGAAAGCGGCCGAAGAATCGCTTGATGAGATTCGTTCTCACCTGGAAGGTTATGACATGCTTTTTATCACCGCTGGTATGGGCGGCGGTACCGGCACTGGCGGCGCTCCAATAGTGGCCCGTTTAGCTAAGAGTATGGGTATTCTTACTGTGGCGGTTGTTACCAGACCGTTTTCTTTTGAGGGTTCCCGCCGTATGGAACAGGCGGAAAAGGGTATTAATTCTCTACGAGACGCGGTTGACGCTCTGATTGTTATTCCCAACCAAAAATTGCTAGATGTGGTTGATCGCCATGTCTCTGTTTTAGAAGCCTTTCGCCTTTCCGACTCAGTTTTGGGGCAGGGAGTTCAGGGTGTTTCGGATATAATCGTTGTTCCCGGGTTAATTAATGTTGACTTTGCTGATGTTAAAAGTGTTATGTTAGATGCTGGTTCGGCGATGATGGGTATTGGTAAAGGCAGCGGGGAAACTCGCGCTCAAGATGCCGCACGCGCCGCCGTGTCTTCCCCGTTGCTTGACGCGTCAATCCAGGGAGCGCGAGGAATACTTTTGAATATTGTTGGAGGGAAAGACCTTTCTATGTTTGAAGTAGATGAAGCAGCGCGAATTATTTCTGAATTAGCTTCGGCGGATGCTAACATTATTTTTGGCGCGGCGATTGATGAATCTTTGGTTGATCAGGTAAAAATTACAGTTATTGCTGCCGGTTTTGATAACGGATTAGACTCTTTACCAGCTAATTTGTCAAAGATGAAAAAAGATTCTTCAGGATCTGTCAATTCATTATTGCGCCAAGATACAAGCCTAGGAGACGAATTTGATATTCCCGCCTTCCTTCGTCAATAGCCAATTGTGAGTAAGCTTTCGGTTTGGAGACAACTTTGATACAGTTGTTGCCTTTAGTATGGTGGGTATTACTCTTATTTTTTTACTTTGATCTATGCCCGTCGTTTATTTGCCAACCATCCCAACTTCCATCGTAAAAAGAGACGGTAGAACGGTCCCCTTTGATCGCTCCAAAATTGCCAATGCTATTTTTAAGGCGGCTCGCTCCATCGGGGGTACCGATCGGGCAAAGTCAGAGGAACTAACCGATAAGGTTGTTCAGGTTTTGTCTAATGAGTTTGATGGGCATACAAATCCTTCGGTGGAGCAGATTCAGGATATTGTGGAGAAGGTACTGGTAGAGAGCGGCCATTACCGCACTGCTAAGTCATATATCCTATACCGTGATCTCCACAAACGTGTTAGAGACATTGATTCTTTGATGGATGTTAACAAGTTAGTGGATGGCTACTTGGATAAGGCTGATTGGCGAGTCAAGGAGAATGCTAATATGACCTTTTCGTTGCAAGGCCTAAATATTCATGTCTCTACCGCTATTTCATCCAAATACTGGCTTAATCAGATTTATGATTACGATATTTGCCAGGCTCACGATAGTGGTGACATTCATCTTCATGATCTTTATCTTCTCGGGCCATATTGCTGTGGTTGGGAATTAAAAGACTTTTTATTGCACGGTTTTGGCGGGGTGGGGGGAAAGATTGAATCGCTTCCCCCAAAGCATTTTAGGACTGCCTTAGGTCAGGTAGTAAATTTTTTGTACACTCTTCAGGGCGAGGCGGCCGGAGCGCAGGCGATTTCTAATTTTGATACTTTGCTTGCCCCCTTTGTTTATTATGACAACCTCTCCTATCCGGCGGTTAAGCAAGCGATGCAGGAATTCATGTTTAATATGAATGTGCCGACCAGAGTTGGCTTTCAAACCCCGTTTACCAATGTTACATTGGATTTGGATGTTCCTTCTTACATGAAAGATGAGCCGGCGGTAGTGGGCGGTCAGTTAATGGATAAATGCTACCGCGAATTTCAAGATCAAATGGATTTGATTAATCGGGCTTTTGCGGAAGTAATGATGGAAGGAGATGCCAAGGGTCGTGTTTTTACTTTTCCTATTCCCACTTACAATATTACAAAAGATTTTGATTGGTCGCGTCAAATCCTGGAACCGGTTTGGGAAATGGCGGCAAAATACGGGATTCCCTATTTTGCCAATTATGTGAATTCTGATATGAGTCCCGATGATGCCCGTTCCATGTGCTGTCGGCTTCGCTTAGATAATCGGGAATTGCGGCGGCGCGGCGGCGGTTTTTTTGGCGCCAATCCGTTGACCGGCAGTATTGGGGTAGTAACCATCAACCTTCCTCGTTTAGGTTATTTAGCCACGAGTGAGGATGACTTTATTTCCCGTTTAGAAGGTTTACTGCAGATCAGCCGCCGTAGTCTAAAGATAAAAAGAGAGGTTTTGGAAAATTTTGCCGAGAAGGGTTTGTACCCTTACTGTCGTATTTTGTTGTCCCCGGTTAAACAGCGGTTTGGCCAATACTGGCGCAATCATTTTTCTACCATTGGAGTTATTGGTGGGAACGAGACCTGTTTAAATTTCTTGGGTTGTGACATAACCAAACTCCGCGGCCAGAACTTAATTGTTAAGATGCTTGATTATACGCGTGAGCGGCTTAAAGATTTTCAAGAAGAAGATGATCAAATGTACAACTTGGAAGCCACGCCGGCTGAAGGGACTTCGTATCGTCTGGCCAAGTTGGATAAAGAGCGCTATCCCAATATTCATGTGGCCAATGAAGCATCTTCCGATGGATCGGCTCCTTACTACACCAATTCCACCCAGCTTCCGGTTGGTTTTACCGAAGATCTTTTTGATGCCCTAAGCCTTCAGGATGATTTGCAGACAAAATATACCGGCGGCACCGTTTTCCATAGTTTTCTGGGGGAGCGTTTGTCCTCTGGTTCTTCTGCCAAGAATTTGGTGCAAAAGATTTCAAAAAATTACAAATTGCCATATTTCACAATCACGCCGACTTTTAGCATTTGTCCCAGCCATGGCTACTTGGTTGGTGAGCAGTATACCTGTCCTAATTGTCACAGTGAATGTGAGGTTTACTCCAGAGTGACCGGTTATTTGCGTCCGGTTAGTCAGTGGAATCCCGGCAAACAGGCGGAGTATCATGATCGCAAAACCTTTAATTCCTCGGGACAACCGCCAGAATTTCCGCGGATTAACTCAAAAGACGATTTTGAATATTTGAATGGCGGCCTTGTTTACTCGCAGAAAAGTTTTGGGGAATAACACGCGCCGTTATGTATTTAGCTGCTTTGCAGAAAATCTCACTTCTTGATTATCCAGAAAAAGTGGCGGCCGTGGTTTTTACCGCTGGTTGTAATTTTAACTGTCCGTTTTGCCACAACCGTCAGTTGGTGGTGCCGCAAGAATATCCATGTGGATTAGACGAGGGGGAATTTTTTGATTTTTTGTTAAAACGGCAAGGCCTGTTGGATGGGGTGGTGTTTACCGGTGGCGAACCGTCGCTTCAGCCGGATTTGCGGGAATTCATTGGCAAAGTTAAAGAATTAGGTTTTTTAGTAAAGCTGGATACTAACGGCAGTTGTCCCAAAGTAGTGTCTGATCTTTTGAGCGGCGGCCAGCTTGACTACATAGCAGTGGATGTTAAAGCGCCTTTTGATCAGCGGTACGAATTAGCTTCTGGGATCAGTGTCGATCTTTTGTCGGTGAAGGAAACACTTAACAAGCTTCTGTTAAGTAATGTTTTCTTTGAATTGCGCACGACGGTGGTTCCTGGTTTGCACACGATTGATTGGATGACTGATTTGGCTTGCCAGCTAAAGGATCGGGCGCTCGCGCCAAGAGCGCCTTGGTTTTTGCAGCCTTTTGAGCCAAAAAATTGTCTTAATAATGAGTACTTGGCGCGAGCGCCCCACACTAAACTTGAGCTTAATGCTATACTGGAATCAGTGAAAAATATCTACCACAATGTTTCGCTTAGGTAAATTGATATAAATATGTCAGCTGGCCGTCAGGATAACAAGTTAAGCCCAAAATTTTACCTCGGTCTTGTTTTTTGCGTTGCCCTTGGTTTAGTTCTTGTTGGTCTTTTAGTGTCACGCGCTTTGCAGTTTGACCAGATTGCTAAAAAATCTTCTTTAAATACGCCGTTTGTCGATTATTGATTTTGGTGTGAATAAACGGTTAAATTATTTTGTAAACTAATTGTATTAGAAAATGTTTAGTTTTGTGATGATTAGAATGTATTATGAAAGCTGAATACTATCCGGTAGACAGCGACGAGAACCCCTTTAATTTTTCAGGAGGCGATTCAAAAAAACCACTCAAGCCTGTTGAGATTGAAGGTGTTTTTAAGGTGGTTGAAAAAGAACCGCCAAAGCAGCCAGAACCCGAGATGACCCTTGGAGAGAAAATTGCTCAAGCCGAAGAAAGGTTTCGTAGTGCTTCGGATCGCCTCAAGGAGGTTCAAGCTACACCTGCCCGTCTCCGCGCGAAAGGTTTACTCGGAGCCGAGGCGGCTTTGGATGCCGCTTCCCACGAGTTGAGTGATTTGAGATATCAAAGTGCTGTAAGCGATCAAAAAACTGAATTAGGCGGCCGTGCGGAAGAGTCCGCGCCTGCCGACCAAATCGCCGGTCAAAAAGTTGAAGAGCCGACACCGTCTTCTGCGGGACCAAAAACTGTCGCCGAGCCGATCCCGGTGGTGGAAGCCCCAGGTTCTCCTAAAATGAATATCGCAGTGCCCGTGGTTGAAGCTTCTGTTGCTGCCTTGGATAAAGAACCTGCTGGTGGTCAAGCGCAACGTGATCCTTTTGTAGCAGCTCACGATGCTTGGCTTGATTACGACAATGCTGATAGCGATCCTAATGCCACTTACGATGAAGTTAAGCGGCTTCTTGCAAAGTGGCAGAAGTTAGAGAAAGCGGCGGAGCGGGCGGAAGAGAAGGATGTAGGAAAGCTGGAACCTGCCAAGGCAGCTGTATCTACTGCGCCGTCGAGTGCGCAGGAAGTTGTTGTTGAAAGTCCGGCCGTAGTTGACTCATACCAGCCGCCGGATAAAGAAACAATTTTTACCAACAGAAGCAGGGCTTACCGGTTGCGTGGGGAAATGTTGGAAAAAATATGGGGAAATGTGGAGACAGAAGGGAAACATGTTGAAAATCTAAAGAAGTGGCAGCATATATTTGATCTTGACGCCCTTGATGAAAACACGGTAATGCGGCGGTTGGTAGCACAGAGCAAGGCCAACGGCCAAGACCTTTCGGCTTTTCTTAGACATACCCAAAAAAATTTTAACGAGGCGATTGATAAACATACCGCTTTTTCCGCTGACGCTAGTTTGGCTGCCGATACTCTGGGTAACTCTCTTCGCCATTTTGGTGAACAGCTTAGGGCTGGTGGTTTGGATTGGGAGAGGTTGCTGGAGGACGCGGAAAAAGAGGAAGACGGCAAATTGGCTAGAGCCTATCATGTAATGGGTGGGCAGGGTTCGTGGCGGAGCGGACGGGTTAGCCGGGCGAAGATAGGCCGCGTTAACGAAGTTTTTGAAGGGGTACTTAATCAAGAGCAGTGGGCTCAGCCTTTATCAAGCGAGCTTGTTTCTCCCCAACAGAGCGAACTTTTTTCCAAAATATCTACTAAAGTGCTTGCTTGGAGCAATAGCCGCGGGGAAAAAACTTCTTATGAAGACGCCCGTCTTTTTGCTGATTTTGTTAGGGTAATCGAGCGGAATGGTCATGGCAGTGTTGAAGACTTATTATCTAAATCTTATCAAAGCAAGCTGGACGCCACAAAAGCGGAGGATGAAAGAAGGACGCAGGTTGGGGAAGAGGAATATCAAAAATTAAGTAAGGTGGAGAAGAAGGAGCGCCAGGAAAAAGCTCGTCTTAACGCGGCCGCCCGGCTATTTACCGGCGCTGATCTTGATCACCGTCAAATTAATCTCACTAATCCCCAATTTGTAAAAATGGAAGCCGTTTTTGAAGGAATTCGCGGTAACGCGCCGTGGGCGCGGCCGTTGGTAGACAGGTTGGATACCGATGATAAAAGAGATAAATGCCATGAGCTTTCTCTAATAAACCAATCATATAAAGCTGGTCCGGCGAGGGTAAAACAGTTGCTTGATGCCGATGCAATGCGAATGGCTGATTTTTTAGATTCCATTAAAACATCGCCAGGTGAGAATGTGGTGGAGTTATTTGACCAAGTCTATCAGTCAAGGTTGGATTTTGTTCGTCAAGCACGCAGCGAAGCAGAACAAAAAGAACATCAGCTGGCGCGGGTGGAAGAGGCGGCCCGCAAAGCGGAGAAGCAGGCGGAAAAAGATGCCCGCAATGAACGGCGGCGCATTGGTAATTTTAGGCAGCTTAAAGAATACACTTCCGGTCACGGTCCGGTTCCCGAAGAAATAGAACTGGCTAGGAATTATGCCGATCTTTTATACGATTCTTATTTTAATAACCGTGTTGTGAGCGTTATAGACAGTGAGACGAAGGATTCAATTACCAATTGGCATAAGGCGCAAAAGAAGATTCCTCTCTTCAATTCAATGGTTGGCACAATTAGAAATATATCTCGATCTCGATCGGCAGAAGGAGCTAATGCGCATACAGAAGCGGTTGTTGCGGGAATTCCTGAAAAATATCTTATTAGAAGAAATGTTTTGGAGCCGCTTCTTAACGGTGAGCAGAGTACTACCCTTATTGCCACCAAATTAAAAAGACACCCTCGCGCCGCTTTGGCGCTAGTAAGGCAAGAAAATGCCCCTCCATTGACAGAAGCAGATTGGGCGAATGTCCCGGGTTGGGCTGAAGGAATAAAGGCCGAGTCGGAAAAAAGGATGTCCGCGGAGGATGCCGCTTTTGCGGCAACAATGCTAATGCTGGGGCTTAAGGGTTATCAAATATACGCCGCTAATATGCGTGAAGTCGTAAATAGCAACCTTTCCTCAACTTTATCTAATGCTGGAAGGCGCGGATTTACCTGTCGGCGGTTCCACACCAGAGAGGATTTAATAGATTATGTAAACGGGGTGCCAATAAGAAGATAGAGTAGAAATTTTAATTACCTTTGTCGCGTACGCGCGTATTTCCCCTTTCTCGGGGGATTTTTTGTAGTAAAATCACCTTATGTTTACGCCAATTGACCAAAATCCGGACTTTCCGTCTTTAGAAAGGCAGATACTTGATTTTTGGGAAAAGAATAAAATCAGGGAAAAATACCTGGCTAAAAATCAAAATTCTTCTCAAAATTTTTCTTTTTTAGATGGTCCAATTACGGCCAATAATCCGATGGGCGTTCATCACGCTTGGGGACGCACATATAAAGATGTCTTTCAGCGGTTCCATAATATGCTGGGTCATAAACAACGTTTTCAGAACGGCTTTGACTGCCAGGGTTTATGGGTGGAAGTGGAGGTGGAAAAAGAGCTGGGATTTAAGACCAAAAAAGATATTGAGTCTTACGGAATTGCCAAATTCGTTCAAGCTTGCAAGGATCGGGCGCTCAAATATGCCGCTATTCAAACCAGGCAGAGCCAAAGGCTGGGATATTTTATGGATTGGGGAAACGACTACTTTACCATGTCCGATGAAAACAATTATGGAATCTGGAATTTTTTAAAATTATGCTGGGAGCGGGGTTTTCTTTACAAAGGCCGCGACAGTGTTCCCTGGTGCCCCCGTTGCGGCACCGCCATCAGTCAGCATGAAATTTCTACCGAGGAATACGGTGAATTGGAACATGAATCTGTGTATCTTCGTTTTCCTTTGGTAAAAGATAACGGTGATAATTATTTGGAAGGGGCCAACCGTGTTTATCTACTGGTGTGGACAACTACTCCTTGGACCCTGCCGGCTAACATTTCCGTTGCGGTTAATCCAGATTTAGATTATGTTTTTGTTAGCGCCTTGTCTTTGGGAGGGGGGTCTTTTGATGCTTTCAATAATGAAGGTAAAACTTATGGCTCCGATGATAAAATATACATTATCGCGAAAGATCGCTTACCTAATATAGCTGCGGTTGAAGTGATAAAGACTGTTAAAGGCAGTGAGCTGGCGGCTTTGGGTTTGAGGTATAGCGCTCCTTTTGATCATCTTCCCCGCGTTAAACAAGAAGCCGAGAAAGGAAACTTTCACACCGTTATCGCCTCTGCCGAATATGTAAATGCTCAAGAAGGTACTGGCTTGGTCCATATTGCCCCCGGCTGCGGCGCGGAAGATTTTGAAATGGGAAAAGAAAATAATCTGCCAATTCTGGATATTATTGACGAGTCGGCCGCTTATCTTGAAGGCTTGGGCAATTTTTCCGGTCAGAACGCCAAAAAACATCCAGAAATCATTTTGGATTTCTTAAAAGAAGAAAAAAAGGACTTTTTTGTTGCCGCGCAACCGTATACTCACCGCTACCCCAAGTGTTGGCGTTGCCAAGAAGAGTTGGTTTGGCGGGTGGTTGATGAGTGGTACATTGCCATGGATCGTCCTGATTCCTCGGACGGCCAAAAAAGAACATTGCGGGAGCAGATAATTTCTTCTACCAAGCAAGTGGAAAAGTGGATGCCTGATTCTGGTTTGGCGCGCGAGCTTGACTGGCTGGAGAATATGCGTGATTGGTTAATCAGCAAAAAAAGATATTGGGGGTTGGCTTTGCCTATTTGGGAGTGCTCTTGCGGATATTTTAAGGTGATTGGCAGTAAAGAGGAACTTCAACAAACTGCTAGCGAAGGCTGGAATCAATTTTCTGGCCATAGTCCGCACCGTCCTTATGTTGATGATGTCAAAATTAAATGTCTAGAGTGTGGTCAGATTATGTCCAGAGTATTGGATGTGGGTAACCCGTGGCTTGATGCCGGTATTGTTGCTTTTTCCACCCTGGGTTATTTTCAAGATCGCCAGTATTGGCAGAAATGGTTTCCCGCTGATTTGATTACTGAATCTTTTCCCGGCCAGTTCCGCAACTGGTTTTACTCTTTACTAACTATGAGCACTGTGCTGGAAAGGAAAGCTCCTTTTAAGGTTTTGGTTGGCCATGCTTTGGTAAAAGATGAACATGGGCAGGAGATGCATAAAAGCAAAGGAAATGCTATTTGGTTTGATGACGCGGCGGAGAAAATGGGGGCCGATGTTATGCGTTGGCTTTACTGCCGTCAGAATCCAGTGCTTGATTTGAATTTTGGCTATACCCCAGCCAATCATGTTCGCCGCCAATTCTTTTTGATTTTGTGGAATTGTTACAAATTCTTTATTACTTACGCTAACATTGACGGTTTTGTGCCAAAAGATTCTTCATCGCCTGTTCAAAACGGCTTAGATAATTGGCTGCTTTCGCGGTTTAACAGTTTAAACGAGTTAGTTTTGGAAGCAATTTCTGGTTATGATTTGCCAAAGGCCTCTCAAGCGTTGGAAGATTTTGTAATAAATGATCTTTCTACCTGGTATATCCGATTAAGCCGTGATCGGGTTGGACCGACTGTTCCTTCCCAAAGCGATAAAGACGGTTTTTATAACACCTCTTACTATGTTCTTCTAAATCTTACCAAGTTGCTGGCACCCTTTATTCCTTTTTTGAGCGAGTATCTTTGGCAGAACCTGCGTATAGAGAGCTCTTCTTTGTCCGTCCATTTGGAGCCGTGGTTTAGCGGGCATTCTTTGAGAAATACTGACCTGGAAGAAGCGATGTCTTTGTTGCGCTTTTTGGTGGAACAGGGGCGGGCAGAGCGTTCCAACTGCGGTATAAAGCTCCGCCAGCCTTTAGCAAGCGCTGCTATTACGACCAGAGCCGCCATTATTGAAAAGCTTTCTTCTGAACTTATAGCGTATTTGCGAAAAGAACTGAATGTAAAAGAGATTATTTTTAAAGAAAGCGCTGAGGTTGAGGCTATTACATTTGATACGGTTTTAACCGATCAACTGGTTAAAGAAGGCCGTTTGCGAGAAGTGATCAGAGAAATTCAATCAGCTCGTAAGGAGCTTGGTTGTTCTTTTGACGCTAAAGTAGAAGTAACTTATCCCGATTCTTGGAAAGATTTGGCTGACGAATTTGGTTCGCAAATCAAACGGCAAGCTTTGGTTAAAAGTCTGATTTTGGGTGAAACTCTAAAGGTTAGCAGCATTTAGCGCCATATGTTTAATTTTTGGCAAAGATTGGAATGGCGTTTATTTCTGCCCCCAGTAGTTATTGGAATATTAAGCGCGGCGACGGTTTTTTCTGTTGCCCCTTCTTTGTTTGGCAGGCAGCTGCTTTATCTATTGCTCGGCGTTGTCTTATATTGGGCAGCAGCTTTTTTTAATTTAGGTTTTTTAAAAAAATACGGCTGGTGGTTTTATGTCTTGACTGTGCTAAGTTTGGGAGCGGTTTTGTTATTTGGTACTTTGGTTCGCGGTTCCAGACGTTGGTTTGACTTGTTTGATTTTAGATTGCAGCCTTCGGAGATAGCTAAACTAATTCTAGCTTTTTTTTATGCTTGTTTTTGGTCGCATTTATCGGTTAAATGGAAACTGCCGAACTGGGCAAAATTTTTTATATCGTTGCTTTTTCTTATCCCTTGTTTGGTTTTAGTCTTTTTGGAGCCTGATTTGGGTACTTCAATAATTTTGATAGCTTCTTGGTTGCCTTCCTTTTTTTCTTCCGGCGTTTCTAAAAAGTTTTTGTTTTTATTTGTTACTGTTTGTTTGGGTCTGTCAATCTCATTATATCAATTTTTGCTTAAAGATTATCAGAGGCAAAGACTAGTCAGTTTCATTTATCAGCAGCAAGATCCTTTAGGGGTGGGCTACCAAATGCGCCAATCCATTATTGCGGTAGGATCGGGCGGCTGGTTGGGTAAAGGTTATGGTTTTGGTACGCAGTCGCACCTGCTCTTTTTACCCGATCACCATACCGATTTTATTTTTGCTTCTTTTGCTGAAGAGTGGGGACTACTCGGTTCATTTTTTCTATTGGGAATTTTTGTTTTGCTATTTTACTCATTGGCTGGAGTTGCCGCAAGATCAGATGATCCTTTTAGCGCGTATTTGTGCGCCTCCGTTTTTTGTTTGCTTCTACTCCAATCAATTATTAATATAGGTATGAATCTTGGTTTGGTGCCGGTAGTTGGTCTACCACTGCCTCTGTTTTCTTATGGAGGAAGTTCACTAATTTCTAGTTTTATAATGCTTGGTTTAGCACAAGGTGTTGCGTTGAGTTCTAAAGTATAGTATTATCAGCACTGGTGTTTAATGTTTGTGATATATGAAATACGCTATTGTTAATCTTTCTGGTAAACAAAGACGGTTGATGGAAGGTAAAACATACACGGCTGATCGTTTTGGCCAACCTATAAACGAAGTTTTGCTGTATGTTAATGATGGTGATGTACTCGTCGGCACGCCGTTTGTGTCGGGCGTAGGAATATCTTTAATTGAGGCGGAAAACATTAAAGATAAAAAGGTGGAAATTATCCGTTTTGAAGCAAAATCAGGGGTAAGGAGCCACAAAGGTCATCGTCAGCCCATTACTCGTTTTAAGGTTGGGAAAATCGGCGAAGGTGTAAATTCTACCCTAGTTTTTAAGGAAGCTTAATAGTCTTCCCTTTTTTTTGTTTTTGATCTATGTCCACCAAGTCGGGCGGTTCTTCCGGAGCTCATCAAGGCGCAAACCAGCGAGGTAAATGTCGTGGTCTTAAGGCTGGCGATGGGCAGAATGTTAAATCAGGTGCTATTATCATCCGCCAAAGAGGAACCCAGTTCCATCCCGGAAGCGGGGTTGGTCTTGGCCGCGATTACACTATTTTTGCGACTAAGGAAGGGGTGGTAAAATTTTCCACCAAACTTGGCAAAAAAGTGGTGTCTGTTTTATAAATTCTGCCTATATTGAAATTGTTCAATGAGCCCGAAGGTGTTGAGGGGGTAGTAACAAAACCAAGCTTTTCCTACCACTAAATTAAAGGGTACAAATCCCCATTCTCTTGAGTCGGAGCTGTGTTGGCGATTATCTCCCATTACCAAAAGTTTTTCTTCCGGTATCTTTATTTTTACTCCTTCGGGGAAAGCCCGGCCGCCGTTAGTTATCTCGTCGTCTTTTAAGTAATCTTCCTCCAAAACTATTCCTTGGGGGTTTTTCTCGTTAAAAATCGTTGTATGTCCGTCTTCTATTTTAAAGCTTTCTCCAGGCAGTCCGATAATCCTTTTAATAAAATCGTCGGTAGGCTTTTCGGGATACTTGAATATTATAACATCACCTCTTTGGTACGGATTAAATCGGTATATATATTTATTTGTTAGCATATATTGGCCGTTATGGAAGTTTGGCTCCATGGAGGAGCCATCCACATTATGCGGCTGAACGATAAAGAGGTACAATATGGCGAATATCGCCGCCGCTACGGCGAAAACCTCTATGGTGTCTAAAATGAACATGCCAAACGCCTGCGCTATTTTTTGTAACTTTTGCATGAGAATAGATTA
>PEYW01000045.1:24407-24664 GCA_002774225.1 candidate division WWE3 bacterium CG08_land_8_20_14_0_20_43_13
AGATTAAAACTTGAGGGGTGTTTGCGCAAGAGGAGTAATGGTGCGTTTGTTTGACGAAATCCGAACTTTTTTTAACGAAAATCCGGACTGCGAACTTTGACGCTCCGCCCCGCCGCCGCTCGCTAACGCTCGCCAGCCAGCAAAAAAGTTTTCTTCTCAATTTTTGATTTTCGCGCGCCACCCCTTTTTTCTTCTAAAAGGAAAAGAAAACTTTTTTGCTGGGTTCTGCTCTGAACGAGCAGGGCGGCGGGGCTTCG
>PEYW01000014.1 GCA_002774225.1 candidate division WWE3 bacterium CG08_land_8_20_14_0_20_43_13
TTTATACCATCAACATGGATAAACCCTGGTATACCTGCGATAACAAAGAAGTGTCGGATAATTCAAAGCAGAAATGTGATAAATTCTTGCCTTTCGAATATACCTCAAAAGAAAATCTGGAACTGGGAACTTACAAAATAACTTTAACCGGAAAAGATAAAGCGGATAATTCAGCAAGTGAAACAACGCTAACTTTAAGCATTACTACATTTGCCCAAATTACCACACTGGAAGAAAAGAAAATAGTTGAGGAAGAAATAAAACCATTAAAACCGGAAGAAAAAGAAAAGATTAAACAAGAACTGGAAATAACCAAACCGACTGAACAGATCAAGCCCACAGCTCTTGAAAAAACCGTCGACTTGCTAACTGCTTTTAGAGACAATTTTTTTCATTCAGCAATTATCTTAGCCCAAAATATTGCTGGTGGAATAAGCAAAGGTATAACAATTGCATTTAATGGAATTGGACAGGGAACAAAATTTGTCATTGATACAACCGGACACGCTCTGGCCTTTGTGGGTGATAAAATCCTTCGGCCAGCTCAGGACAAGGCCGGAAAAGCTATCGCCTTTGTTAATCTTGGGATACAAAAAACAGTTAGTAGTATAGGTCAAGGATTGGCATTTACTAAAGACAGGGCGGGAGAAGCAATCTCTTTTGTTGGCAAGACGGCAAGCAACCAAATAGCAGTTTTGTACAATAGTACACAATCAATAATTGCTTATGTTGGATACGGAATACAAACCGGAGCAAATACAGTTGGTCAAGGATTGGCCTTTGCTGGAGAAAAAATCGGACAAGGAATTAAAAATACCGGAAAAGCCATGTCAAACGCGGCTGTCGCAATCGGAAATGGGTATAACCAATTAGCCAATAATGCCCCAGGTGTTGCTAAAACAGTCTTGACCGGAATCGGGAACGGAGTTTCAACAACAGGTAAGGCAATTGCCACCGCTACAAACACAGTAGCAAATACGACAGTTAAAATTGCACAGTCAACAACTTCGGCAATTGGAAGTGCAACCAACTCAATTGCAACGACAACATCATCAATTGCCAATAACACAGCAGGAGTAATTGGAACAATTGCTCATAATGCCGGAAACACAATTACCAATGTTTCAAATAGTATAGCCAGCACGACTTCGACTGTTGCTAAAAACACTTCAAGAACTGTTGGAAATATTACAAACTCTTTAGCAACAACAACAGGAGATATTGCTCAAAAAATAGGATCAACGATTGCCAATGCAACACAAAATACAGTTAAGGAAGCAAAAGAGGGCCTGGCTAATATTGCCTTTGCTCTTGGCGAAAGGACACAGGATATTTCTAGCAGCGCTGGATACGCGATTGTCCAGATTGGTTATTTATTCGTGAATGAACCGACAAAAATTTCTAATGTCAAAGTCGAAGCCCTCACCCCAACCTCAGCTAAAATTTCTTGGGTGACGAACCATCCGGCTAACGGTAAAGTAAATTACGGACTGGATGGAACATATCCTTTCGATGTTCAATCGGAAAAGAGACTAACCCATCATGAATTTACGATAAACAATTTAAAACCAGACACCCAATATTATTTTGAAGTAATGTCACACAATAAAAATTATGTTTATGACGCTAACCGGAAATTTAAAACTCCGGTAAAGTAAAAAGAAAGGAGGAAATAATTATGCAAAAAGTTAGTTTAAACAAAGATACTCAACTCTTGATCGATTCATTCTTTAAAGTTAAGACGAAGAAAAACTTAACTAAATTTATCGAGGACTTATTCTCACCGGAGGAAACGCTGGATTTAGCTCAAAGGTTAAAGATTGCTAAACTGATTCTCGATGGAAAAACATATGAAGAAATTGCAGCAGAAATTCCGGTCAGCACTTCCACAATTTCAAAAATAGGACAAGTAATAAAATTTGGTAAAGGTGGTTTTGCACTCTTGCAGAATACTACAAAAGCACAAAAATCTAAGGAGGTGACTAAAATTTAATGCAAATACAACTTGAGTTTCAAATTTATTATTTACTAACCGGACTTGCCGGAGGATTACTTCGCGGGATAGTCGGCATAATGAAACAAACCAATAATCCAGACGAGTTTAAAATTCACTGGAAATATTTTGGTTTAACCATGCTCGTTTCCGGTATTGTTGGTGTAGTTTCTGGACTTATTGCTGATGGAGATTGGCGAATATCACTTCTAGCTGGATATGCCGGAACGGATTTTCTGGAAAGTTTGTATCGGTTAAGATTTCCTCAAATGTTTAATATAGCCCAAACAGTTAAGACGGTAACTGAAGAAAATGTTAATGGGAAAGTAACCACACAAACAGTCACGCCAGTAACGGCACCAGTTGCTAATCACGAAGCAATACCAGCCACAAAGTAAACAACCGAGTAAAAAATTACAACGAGTACTAAAGTTACCTGATATTGTAGTGTAGGGCAACAATGAAGTGTTATTTACTCCAAAAACCACGCTTGTCTTTCTTAGCTTCTTCTTGAGCTTTCAGAAGTTGCTCCTGATAGATAAATGGTTTCTTATGTTGGTAGATTACAACTGAGGCCATCCCTAGTCTGGCCATTTCCACAGAAACATTTTTACCATCGACAACTAAATAAGCAAGAATTCTCCCGAATTTATCAGCTTTGTAATTATCATATTCAAGTTTGACAGTTTTTCCTTCAACTAATTTTCGATTGGCTTCGGTGGCTTCTTCTTCAAACGGCTCACCGGTTTCAGGAGAAGTTATACCAACATAACGAACAATTGTGCCATTATGCAAAACTACCGTATCACCATCAACAATTCTTTCAACTTTTCCGTCTTTGGGAAAATAACTGATATTTTGAGTTTGATACTTGCCGGTATTTTCCAGAAGATTGTTGATTTTCTTTTCCAGTGACGTGTTTTTCAAAAAAGGCATAATGTCTTTTAGAATATAGATCGGAATAGTAATCAGTTTACTGTTCATAAATTTAAATTGAATATTTAGCTCCTCCTCGCTCTCCCTCTTTTTTCAGCATACCACGATTAACCATTTCCGTTAAATAATTGGTAGCTGTTGATTGGGAAATATGCAACAAGTCTCGGACTTCATCATTTGTCACCACTCTTTTACTTTGGACTAGGTCAAAAATCTTTTTCAGGTTATTTTCTTTCTTTTGCAGTCTGGCTTGATTGGCTTTTTGTCTTCGGGCGTCTAATTCAACTTTAAATTTCTCATCAACCTGTTTTTGAATTTCTTCTTCACTAACCTGGGGAGATTCTGGTTGTTCGGTTGGTTTTTCTGGCTCTAATTTAATCGGTGGCGGAACTACTTCAACTGGCGTCTGTTCAGTTTCTTCTGGCTTTGGCGGTTCTGGCGCCGGTTGGGTTGTTTCAGGTGGTTTAACTTCTTCTGCTGGTGTTTCTTGTTTTGGTTCTTCTTTTTGTGATGGCAAAGATAAATAAGGAGTAGGATCAATAAAACCAAGATAACCATTATTTAAATCGGGATTGTTGGGTTTGATAGCAAAATGCAAGTGTTCGCCAAAAGCCGCGCCGGAAGAACCGGATAAACCAATAACCTTGTTTACGGAAATATCATCTCCCTCGTTTACTTTTGTTTCCTGCAAATGTCCGTAAATTGATTGACCCCAAGAATGTTGAATTGTGATTGAAGTGCCAAAATCGCCATTATCTCCAGCTTGTATTACTTTTCCCACATCACAAGCAAAAACTTCATTTCCAGCAGTTAAACCGAAATCCAAGCCATTGTGTCCAACAATTCCCCACTCCTGAAATTTCTTTTTAATTTCTTCGTTATCTGATTGCTGACCAAAAGAAAAAGTCACCGGAAAATTGCCGAAGAACGGATAATGCAAAGCGGGAATATCTAAAACTGGCGGAGTAATAGGCGGTGGTGTTTCCAGTGGAGTAACTGAAGTTTGTTCTGGTTGTGGTTCAGAAGTTGCAGGAGCAACTGGTTCTGGATTGGGAGAATTTGGGGGATTAGGGATATTTGGGGTTTCAGAAACAACAGGATTTTCTGGCGGTGTTGATTGTGCCGGTGGGGTATCAATTGACGGTTGGTCAGTTGGTGAAACTGTAGGCTGTTGTGGATCTGTTGTTTGTGTCTGGTCTTGAGAAATATCATCAGCCATATATAAACAGTGTATCAAAATGGGGCAAGAAAATCTTTTGTTTTGTTTTTCTTTTTGTTGTTGGCGGCTCCGCCGCCCCCGCCCCGTTGGGATCACAAAGCTAAAAAGGAGGGAACGCGACAGATAGCCATTGAGGGAGTACAGCTTTTCAAAGAGCGTTCCCGACTAACGCGAGCCCGCTAAGATTAACTTTGTTTAAAAAGAAACCAGCGGGCGAGCCCATCGAGAATCCTCGCGACGGCGACTAAAATATTTTTTTCCTTAAGCGCTGTCGCCGGAGCCCCACTAAAACAGGAAGGGGTACAAATAAAGAAGGCGGGGGCGAAAAAGCGGATACCCCAGAACGCGCGAGCCTTAAAAGTCAGTTTTAAGTTTTACCTCTTATTTTGTTTGACCAACAATAATCTCAATATCATTTTCCGCATCTGCCGTTAGAGGATCGCCAACGATCACATCATATTCGGCCAAAGCTGTTTTAATCCGCTCAATTAACCCAGCCGGCAATTCTTCTTTAGAGTGAACTTCTGAAGCTGTATAATCGTAACCATCAGCATTACCAGCCGTTACCGAGGTAAATTCCGGTAAATCTCCCTCTTCCAACAAACTTTGCACTCGCCCCGCTTCGCCAGGAATTCCGGAACCGTTTAGAACAGCAACGGTGTATTCCTTTGGTTCTGGCGTTGGGGTTGGGGTAACGGTGACAATTGGAGTACTTGCGCTGGATGTTGATTCCGGTTGTGTAACTTCGGTAGAAATAAACTGCGCTTTATTAGCAAGTTTGTCTTTTTGATAATTCTTAAAAATCATCACTCCGCTAATTAGTCCAGCTACACCAAAAATAAGGGCTAAAGATACTAGCAAGGTCTTAGTTAATGAAGTCATAATTTTTAGTAAAAATAAGATTACCTACATATACTTTGCTACTTTGAATAACAATAGTCAATCCCGACTTAAGCGTACCTTTAGCGCATGACAAGCCATCTATGCTGTAAAACACACTTTCTTGTCATTCTGAACCCGCTAAAGACGGGTAGAATCTCATTCGAAAAGGGGGATTTCTTCTCCTTTACATCGTCGCGTAGGGTGGACATTCTTGTCCACCATTCAGATAAATCCGCCTTCGGCGGACTTAATGACGGGATACCAAGACTCGGCCTTTGCAAAGGCCGGGCCTTGATGTTCCTCACTCCGCGTCATTCTAAACCCGCAAAAGTCGGGTGAAGAATCCCCTCCGATTCCGCCTCTTAATTTTCTTCCCCATTGACCGCTAATCGGCCAGCTATTATTCTTAAGAAGCTGTTATTTATCAAATAATAAAAATTTATGAACAAGTACATCTATTCTTTTGGCGGCGGTCAAGCCGACGGAAGCAAAGACATGAAATCTCTTTTAGGCGGCAAGGGGGCCAATCTAGCCGAAATGACTAACATCGGTCTTCCTGTTCCGGCCGGTTTTACTATCTCCACCGAAGTTTGTAAGTACTACTACGAAAACAGCAATACTTACCCGCCAGAACTGGAAAAAGAAATAGACAGCGCCCTTAGAGCTCTGGAAGAAACCAGCGGCAAAAAATTCGGTGACGCGCGAAACCCTTTGCTTGTCTCGGTTCGATCCGGCGCGGCAGTTTCTATGCCGGGAATGATGGACACTGTTCTAAATTTAGGATTGAATGAAGAAACCGTTGCCGCCTTGGCGGCAGGAATAGGAAACGATAGATTTGCCTGGGATGCTTACCGCCGATTCATCCAAATGTTTGGAAATGTAGTTGAAGGAATTGAGTATCAAAAGTTTGAGCACATTTTGGAAACAATCAAAAAAGAGAGAGGGGTGGAACAAGATACGCGACTAACAGCCCAAGACTTAAAAACTATTACTTTGAGCTATAAGGAACTGTATAAAAATGAAAAGAATGAGGAATTTCCCACCGACCCAAAAATACAGCTTCAAAGAAGCATTCATGCTGTTTTCGGCAGCTGGAACAACGAACGAGCCATTAAATACCGCCAAATTAATAAAGTAGACGAATCCCAAGTTTTTGGCACCGCCGTTAATGTTCAAGCAATGGTTTTTGGCAACATGGGTGATGATTCGGGCACTGGTGTGGCGTTTACCCGCAATCCTTCTACCGGGGAAGGGGGGGTCTTTGGCGAGTATTTAATGAACGCTCAAGGCGAAGATGTGGTGGCCGGTATTCGCACCCCTAAACCAATCACCGCCCTAAAAGATGACAATAGCCAAGTCTATGAACAACTGATTAGTATTTTTGACATTCTAGAAAAACATTACAAAGATATGCAAGATGTAGAGTTTACTATCGAAAATGGTACTCTGTACATTTTGCAAACCAGAAATGGCAAACGAACGGGACCGGCGGCGGTGAGAATCGCCGTGGAAATGGTGGAAGAAGGGCTAATTGACGAAAAGAACGGCTTACTCAAAGTTCAACCCGAACAGCTTGATCAATTATTGCATCCCATGATAGACCCAGCCCAAAAGAAAAACTTTACCAAGCTGGCCGAAGGTTTACCCGCCTCGCCCGGCGCCGTTTCCGGTAAAGTAGTTTTTAACGCCATTGACGCGGTGGAACAGGCGGATACCGGCGAAAAAGTAATTTTAGTTAGAGCGGAAACCTCTCCGGAAGATATTGCCGGCATGCACGCCTCCCAAGGAATTTTAACCGCCCGCGGCGGAATGACTAGTCACGCCGCCGTCGTCGCCCGTGGAATGGGCAAATGTTGTGTAGCCGGATGCGGAGAAATAGTTGTTAGTGAAGCAGACAAGACATTCAGAGTTGGAGACAAAGTTATTGCCGAAGGAGATATTGTCACCTTAGATGGATCGGCTGGTGAGGTGTATCTTGACCATATACCAACCATTAAGCCAACCGTTTCTGGAAATTTTGCCAAACTTATGGAATGGGCAGACAAATATCGTCAACTTGGCGTTAGAACCAACGCCGACACCCCCGCCGACGCGCAAGTGGCCCGGGATTACGGGGCGGAGGGGATCGGATTATGCCGAACTGAACATATGTTCTTTGAGGAAGATCGGATTTTTGCCGTCCGCCAAATGATTGTTTCTGAAACCAAGGAGCAACGGGAAGCGGCGCTGGCAAAGATATTTCCCATGCAAAAATCCGATTTTAAAGCGCTTTTTTCCATCATGGCCGGTCTACCAGTTAAAATTCGCTTGCTGGATCCGCCTTTGCATGAATTTTTACCCAAGGAGAAAAGGGACATTGTTGCTTTAGCTCGAGAAATGGGCATTACTACCCAAAAGTTAGAAGAAAAGATTGAGCAGTTGCATGAATTCAATCCCATGATGGGTCATCGTGGCTGTCGCTTAGGCATTACTTTTCCAGAAATCTATCAAATGCAGGTAAAGGCAATCATTCAGGCCGCCTGCGAGCTCAAAAAAGAACAGGATATGGAAATTGTGCCAGAGATTATGATTCCTTTGGTAGGGGATATAAACGAATATAAAATCATGCAAAAGTATTTAGAGCCAGTCATTAAACAAACAATGAAAGATAATGATGTTGAGTTGGAATATGAGATGGGAACAATGATTGAAATACCGCGCGCCGCCCTAACTGCTGACGAAATCGCCAAAGAGGCAGAATTCTTCAGCTTTGGCACCAACGATCTAACCCAAATGACTTTTGGGTTTAGCCGCGATGACTCTGGCTCCTTCCTAAAACAATATGTAAATGAAAAAATCCTGCCGGAAGATCCCTTCCAAAGCGTGGACCAAGTTGGGGTAGGTAAATTAATGAATATGACCGTTGACATGGGAAGAAAAGTACGACCGGGCATGCATATTGGGATTTGCGGCGAGCAGGGCGGGGATCCAAAAACCATTCATTTCTGCCATCAAATTGGACTGACTTATGTTAGCTGTTCTCCCTATCGCGTTCCAATTGCCCGATTAGCGGCCGCCCAAGCGGCGTTAGAAAGTTAATTACAAACAAAGAATCCTCATATATTTGTAGAGACGGGGCGTTGCCTCATCTTTACCGCGCTTAGCCCAAAA
>PEYW01000034.1 GCA_002774225.1 candidate division WWE3 bacterium CG08_land_8_20_14_0_20_43_13
ATAGCGCACTTTAGTGCGCGATAATATTAGACATCGCCGTTTAAAAGTATGTAGTTTGTCATTATGACAAAATTCCATAGGTTTAAATGTCGTTCTCTATACCTACCTTAACAAAAACAGGGATAAGAACAAAGACAAGAGCGAGACAAAAGCGAATTCAAAAAGATAACTTTTTAACAGTTTTCTCTGCTTAATCTGCGTCCACACCCCCAAACCAAAATAGATGGGAATGGTAAGCATAAGCGCCCGCACAAATACTCGTATCGGTAAAAAACTCAAGGTAAAAGCCAATTCCGTCGTTAAAAAGGCCAAAAAAAGGCACGGCCTAAGCGCTTCAAAGGAAACCTTTTCCTTAAAATCAAGCGACCACAAATACTGCCAGCCAAGCAAAAAAGACGAAGCAAAAACAAAAATAAGTTGGATTAGAGCGGGCAAATGCAGTTTATAAAAAACAGAAAAACCAAAAAAAGCACAGATAAAGGTCAACAACAAGTTGACCGTTCTAGCCGCCCGCGAAAGTGGTACAATTTTAAACCCAGAAACATTCAAAATATTGTTGGTTAACAACGAGGTGTAGTAAAGAAGACCAAATGATCCGAGGAGGAGATATTTAAAAACCGGGGAAAAGACATAAATCCTAAAAACCAACGAAAAAATAAACCCCAAATACACCGGGAGAAAAAGGACCGTAAAATAACGAATTCCCCGCAAATCAATTTTTAGACAAAACCAAGCGCCCAAAAAACAAACCATTGGCACCAGCCACCACCAAGATAATAAAGATGCTTCCTTAATTACCAGGCTTTGAAAAAAGACCACCAACAAAGCGGCGATAAAAATCCTTTGGCGCTTACTCATGAAGATATAAATTTGAAAACTTGCTAATCTATCCTTCGTCAATCAATGCTTCGGGCACATCAAAATTAGCCCACACCTCGGAAACATCGTCATGCTCCTCCAAAGCATCAGCTAGGGCAATAACCTTTCTCACCTTATCGGGGTCGGTTACAGTAACTTCAAAGGTTGGATTATCCGGCCCGTTTGCGAAAATATAGGAGGCGCTGCCCAGTTCCACCATACGCCCGCCGTGCTGTTCAAAAACCCGCCGTAATTCGGCAACGGTTCGGTTGCTATTGTCAGTTACCGCCTTAACAACATAAGCGACTGCTTCTGGACCGTAACCTTCGTAAGTAACTTCCTGCAAAATGCTGCCCTCTCCCCCACCTACAGCCCGTTCAATGGCGCGGATAATATTGTCCTTGGGCATGTTAACCGATTTAGCTTTGGCGATTGCCGCCTCAATTGAAGCAGTCGGTTTTTCGTAAATTGCGCTAGCCGAAAGTTTTGTTCCCGGCGGGATTGAATCCTTTACTGCCACCATAATCATTTTGCCAACCTTGGTGAAAGCTTGGCCGCGCTTGGCATCTTGCGCTGCTTTTTTATGCTTGTTTGTTGCCCATTTAGAATGTCCCGACATAATTTTTTATCAAACAAATTTTTAAGTATCTTAATTCATTAGCGCAACTCATCATCATCAGGCAGACTTTTTTTATTAAAAACGGCCTTTTCATCATCTGGCGCGGCCGAGAGAGGAGCAGCAACAGTCGGAGCAACCTCTACAATCGGGGCAGCTGCTTCCCGCGCAGAAGCCGAGTCAGATTTTTTTGACGGTTTATCTTTAACAACCAATGGTTCTGCTTTTGTTTTTGCGTCCTCCTTTTTCGCAACAGCCGGCTCCGTTTTTTTTGCCGATTTTTCTGGCGGAACTTCCACATTTTTAATCGGTGTTTTTTGATCCGGTTCTTTAATTGGCTCATTTTTAACTGGCGCCTTTTCATCTGGTTCTTTAATAATTGGTGTATCTTTAACTAACCCCTTAAAAGTCGCGAAAGTCGCGCCACTAACATTAGCGGGAATCAAACCATATACCTCCTGACCTTCCTGACATTTGTAAAAAGAAACAGCCGCTGGTAAAAGATCATAAGAGGAATCTTCAACCACCAATTTCCAACCATCTTCCCCACTCTTAGCCAAAATGCCAGTTATTTCCTTACGATCAACTTTAGTAACTTGCTTAAACCAATTACCCTCTTCCCGCTCAATCACTTTTAATCTATCGCCATAGACCAACTCCGATTTGGAAGCGTAATTTTCGGGGACTTGATATTTTTTCCCATCAGCACCTTCCATAAACTTGCCCTTAAAAACACCTTCCACTCCGGGTACATCCTTTATATCAACATTAAGAGGAACCGTTTTAGACATCGAGCTAACCAAAAGCGCCCCTTTGGAGCCGTAGATGTCCTTTATCATCTTTTTAGCCAACTGAATATTAGCCTCCGCTGCCATTAATGTTCTGATCAAAACAGCCAAACGTTCTTCTTTAACTGATGGTTTTTTTACGCCTGTAGGCATAGTTTAATTTAAACTAAAATTTTTTGTATCCCGTTCTCATGGGAGTAAAGCTCTTATTTACATTATTTAGAGGTCTTTGCCATTTCCTCGGCACCGGCTCGGATTCCCGTTCGTCAAGCAAATCGTCAGAAGGTGGAACATAATCACCGCGTCTCTTTGCTTCCGCTACCGCCATTCCCAGATTAAACTCACGGCTTGTCCAACGGGAAATTCTATCCTCAACTACAGCCGTATCCGAGCCATACTTTCTGCGGGATGCATCAACCACTTTTTCGCGATTGCCGGTATAAAACTTTTTATCCGGCGGTTCAAGCGAAACAGCGGAAAAAGGCAAGGACGCCATTCCATCTATCATTAGTTTAACATACATATTATATTTTTCCAAGGAGATTAGATCATTTTCATCAAAAACAGGCGTTAGCTCACTGGCCATTATTTTAGCATCAGGGCCGCCGAGAGAAAAAGAAACGATCGTGCCAACATTACCAAAAACCGCGTCCACCATTTCCTCGGATAATTGAGCGGTATATTGGTGAGTCATGTGCAAACATAATTTGAATTTACGAGCTTCGGAAAGGATAGAAGCAAAAGTGCCAGAAGCAAAATTTTGAAACTCATCCGCGTAAAAATAAAAAGGGCGCCGTTGCTCTTCGGGAATATTTATTCTTTGCATCGCCATAAACTGCAGACGGGAAACGATCAGCGAACCCAAAAGACTGGCGTTATCATCACCAATTTTACCCACCGGCAAGTTAATAAGCAAAATTTTACCCGTATCCATAATCTCATCAAATTTAATTGTTGAATGAGGCTGGCCAAGAATGTTACGGATGGTGGAGGATGACAAAAAGCGGCCGACTTTGTTTTGAATTGGGGCGATTGCCTCGGTAATCAGCCTTTGATTACCGCGCATTTCCTTAAATTCTTTGTCCCAAAATTCACGCATTACCTGGTCTTTTACCTGATAAAGAATATACTTTTGATAATTCATGTCGGTTAAAAGACGGGTTATGCCAAGCAAGGTTGTGCCTGGCACCTCCAATAAAGTAAGAATGGCGTTATTAAGCAAATATTCTAAACGAGGACCCCAAGAATAATCAAACCTAGCTTTAAAAGCGGCTACCAGTCCTGAAGCCATTAAGTTCTTTTGCTCCGGAGATTTAAGCTCTAACATATTCAAGGCCGGAGGGAAAGAAAAATCGGAAGGGTCGAACAAAACCACATCATCAACTCTACTGTCAGGAATCATATCCAAAACCTGATCAATTAGTTCACCATGTGGATCCATTACTCCAACACCATGATTGTTTTGTATATCCTGGAGAATCATGTTCTTAAAAATAGTTGACTTACCCGTGCCAGTCTTACCTATCAAATACATATGCTTAGCGCGGTCGTCGTTGTCATTGCGGATTCCAAATTTAACAAGATTATTGCGAAAAGTGGTTTTACCAATGTAGGTACAGTTTTCGATAGGCAAGCTCAATGGCGGCTCGCCGCGGCGGTAGCGCGACCAAGTAATAGCGGGGGTTTCCACGGAAATGGAAGGCAGATGAAAAATAGAAGCCAACTCATCAGTATTTAAAATGTATCCCCCATAAGACGGGAAAAGACGGGCGCGATAATCCTCCAACCACTGTTGAGGATCGTCGGACATGGGCTTTTTTACAAAGCTATTGATAACAGAACCGGAAAACTGGCCAAGGGAAGAAACAAGAGATTGTAAACGGCCATTGGCGAAATCAGAAGAGGCCGATATAACAAAAATTCTAATCATGCTTTCAAAACCCATTTTGCTTAATTTAATTTCAATTGACTCCAACATATCCTCCTGTCCGGTAGACAGCTTAAGAGGACGGTCCTCTAAAGTAGAACTTTTAGGCGGTGGGCTGCTCCTGTATGCGGAGTCCGCTCCCCCCAAAAAAGATTTTGGTATCTCGGCAACTACATTAAGAAGCTCCTCTAAAAACTCCTTGGCAAGTCCTTGTAAACCGGCAAAAAGACCAAAAAAATTTGCTCTGCCAGTTACCGGCTTGCCATAACGAACCAGCTCCACATACTTGTGCCCCGATTCCTGCCAAACATCGGGAACAGGTCTAATAAGAAGTTGCAGCCATACTTTTTCCCCTGGCCTAAGATTAGAGATAGAACTGGTAATAGATGATAAGGGATCAACCTCAAATTCTCTAAAAGTCTTAAGCGGGAAAAAATCTTGTTTAGATAAGACTACTTGACAAGCGGTTACAGAAAGATTCTCAAGCGTGGTTACTTTTTCAGCATAATCCCCTTCGTCAACCACCTCCGCCTGCGGGTATTGAGCATAAATTTGTCCCTCCACAAAAGATTGGAGGTGGCGAGGAACCGCCACATGAAAGGCTACCCCACCTTCGTCGGAAGATATTTCAAAACTTAAGTGCTCTTGAATATCGGGGGTGGCCCGCAAAATACCGTGCAAAGAGGCAAACATATGTTCCGCCGCGAGAGCTTCCTTTTCGTTCTCTTTAGGTACTTTAATAATTAAAACCACATTTTGGAAGCGGACATCTTGGGGATCAGGAGAGCGGTCTTGATTTGAAAATGATTTTTTTGCCAAAAAATAAGCACTCGCCAAAAAGGCAATTATCGTCAAAATGACGGCCAGCAAATACCAAAGAGAAACACCGGCAAAGGCTTGAGATATCCGAAGGTTTAACAAAGCATTCCAGTCCACAGTTGGCAGATAAAACAAATATAAAAACAAACCCCCGAGCTATTTTGGCCCGGGGGGAAAGGAGAGAGACTGATTATCATATTAGCAGATTAAAAGGAATTGTCAAGCCCTAAAATTAAAGTCAAGTCGGCCCGTTTCTCCAATGTGCTAAGGGGCCCTCGCTTCTGACCAACCCTAAAGGCGGAAGCTAGGAAGGAAGCGGCAGACGAATCCGTATCCTCTCCCACTAAAACGGTCTCTCGGTAATCTGATTTTTCTGCGTTGCCAACCTCCATAATATTAGCCCCAAGGTTTTCCAAAATTCGGGAGGCTTGGCTCGCCAATCCGGGGATCGGAGTTCCGTTAAGAATGTTAATGCGCAAGCCGCCACCAGCAAGATTTTGATCATAGAGGCTAACTGGCCGGTAATCGCGAACATAATCCAAATCATATATAAAAAACTCGCTTGACCTTAAAGAATTCATAAACCTGAAAATGGAAACTATTTCCGACAAAGAAAGGTCGGTTTTAGCTTGAGAAGGAACCAATGACACGGATTTTATCAAGGCGGGAGTTTTAACCAAATCAAAACACTTATCCCAGGAAGCGCCGTTAAAATATTTTAATAAAGTTTCCTTGCCCGAATCGTCCAAAACAAGATATCTCTCCAAAGGGAAAGATATTCTCCGCCTGATTTGGTTAGCAAAGGAACGGCTGTGTTGACCAACAAAAAGGCTGCTATCCCCTGCCGTAAGCGAGTTTAGCGAGACTAAACTACTATTGCCCAAGCCGGGATTTACGGACAGAAAGTAAAGTTCCTTCACCTTTGTAGACTCAAAATCGTCAATAAAGACAACCAAAACTCTTAGAGATGACGATCCGTTCCAAAAAAATTGGGGGGATGAGCCGTCTTGAGCAAAAACCAATGGTTTGTTAAAAAACTGCCAAGAAGAAACAGCCGCTGTTAGTAAAACAGTAGCCGCCGCCGCCAAAATCGCCGCCGCGATGATACCTCCAAAACGATGCCCCCCGGATAAGCTGGTTTGCCGAATACGGCGGTAAGAACCAGAAGATCTTTTTCTATTTACCGATTTTCCTTTTAAAGACATTGGCAGTAACAAAAACTAACTAATTAAAACCTTCAGCTCATCGGGTAAGGGCGAAATTAAATCAAGCTCTTTTTTTAAAATTGGATGAGTAAAAGACAAGCGACGCGCGTGCAAAAACATCCTGTTAAGAAAAGGAGCGGCAATCTTTAATCTTTTTTTACCGGAATACAGAGGGTCGCCCACCACCGGATGGTAAAGAGCGGCCAAATGAATCCTAATTTGATGGGTTCGTCCGGTCTGGGGAAAAGCGTGCAGAAGAGTTACCCCCAAACCAGTACCGCGAAAATCAGCGAAAAAGTTCTTTACTTCAAAATCCGTAATCGATTCTTTTGTTCCTTTAACAATCGCCTGCTTGCGGCGCATTCTTGGGTTCCGACCGATCGGGGCGTTAACACGAAATTCATTTTGATCAAAATTTCCCCACGCTAAGACTATGTACTCTTTTACTACTAAGCGATGTTTAAAAAGAAAAAGGAGTTTAATTAATGTGTCTTCATCTTTGGCCAAAAGCAGTATTCCAGAAGTGTCCTTATCTAACCGATGAACTAAACCATATCGCCGCGCCAGCTCGCTTTCTGGATCAAGAGAGGAAAAAATGTTTGGGTATAGCGCCAACATCCAATCCTGAACCGTTTCTTGATGCCAAGACGAACTTTTGTTTACCACCATACCGGCCGGTTTTTCTATCGCTACCAAAAAATCATCCTCGTAAACAATCTTGATCTTACCGGTCGGATTATCGCTTACCATAGATTCTGCTATTTGCTTAAAAAGGTTTGTACTTCCTGCAAAAGCTGGCCAGGGTCGTATTCAGATTTGATTAGATACCCATCAGCTCCAAGAGAAAAGGCCTCTTTAATTATTGAATCTTGACCCAAATTGGTAAGCATAATTACCGGCACATTAGCTAAATCGCGGCTTCTCTTCATAGTTCGCAAAACTTCCAGACCGTCAAATTTAGGCAACATGATATCTAGAAGAACCAAATCGTACTTTTCCGGAGAAGTAACTTTGGAAATTCCCTCCTTGCCATCCGCCGCCTCGTCTAAAAGAAACCCCGCCTCAATGAGAATAGTACGATAAAGCTCACGCAAATCTTCGTCATCTTCAATCAATAAAATTTTCTTTTGGTTTTCCGGCATAAAATTGGTATAAAAATAATAAAATACAAGCTCAATACTACTTTAACACATTAGCAATGCTAATAACAAACCCACAAAAGCGCAAAGCACCCCCACCAGCCAAAAACGGGTGGTAATTTTGGTCTCCTCCCAGCCAAGGGCCTCAAAATGATGGTGGATTGGAGCGATTTTAAAGATCCTCTTCCCATCACGCAAAAGCATAGAACCCCACTGTAGGAGAGAAGATAGAGCCTCCACTACCATTACTCCGCCGATTATAAAAAGAGGGATTATTTGATTTAAAAGAACGGCAAAAACTGCCAAAAGAGCCCCCAGGGCTAAAGCACCGGCGTCACCCATAAAAAAACGGGCGGGGTTAACATTAAAGTATAGAAATGCGAGCAGACTTCCTAAAATAACCGAGATAAATAAGGCCACTTCGGTATTTCCGTTCACGACGACTGCCAAGTACCAAAAAGGCAAAAGGGCGATCAACATTAAACCGCCGGATAAACCATCCAAACCATCGGTAATATTAAAGGCGTTATTAAAAAACATCAGCAATAAAACCACTAAAAGCAATCCCCAGCGGCTTAAAGATACTGTGCCAAGCAAAGGAAAACTAAAGTACTCCCCTACTCCCGCTTGAGTGAATAGAAACCAAAAGACGACAACGGACGCTAAAATTTGCAAAACAAATTTATGCCGTACGCGTAGACCAA
>PEYW01000008.1 GCA_002774225.1 candidate division WWE3 bacterium CG08_land_8_20_14_0_20_43_13
GATGTTTACATCTCTGGCAATTTCTAACGCCTTGCCGCTTTTAATTAAAATGCCATTTTTGGCCGCCAATCCTGTCCCCATCATTACCGCGGTTGGTGTTGCCAGACCTAAAGCGCACGGACAAGCGATAATTAAAACAGCCACAAAAACCGTTAAGGCAAAAGCAAGGGGTTGGCCAAATAAAAGCCAGATGGCAAAAGTCAAAATAGCGATACCCATCACGGTCGGAACAAAATAAAAAGAAACTTTGTCAGCCAAGAGCTGGATTGGCGCTTTAGAACCCATTGCTTCTTCAACGATTTTTATAATTTGGGCCAACATTGTATCTTTGCCCACCCGAGTTGCCTTAAATTTCAAAACGCCGGTTTTGTTAATGGTCGCGCCAATTACCTCGTCCCCTTTTTTCTTCTCAACCGGAATACTTTCTCCGGTAATGGCTTTTTCATCAACACCGGAATAGCCGTCAATAACGATTCCATCAACAGGAATTTTCTCTCCCGGCTTTACCAAAATAATATCTCCAACCTTTACTTCAGAAATGAGAATTTTTATTTCCTGTCCATCTTTAATAATCAAAGCTTCTTTTGGTTGGAGTCCAATCAATTTTTTGATTGCTTCGCTTGTTTTGCCTTTGGTTATCGCTTCCAGATATTTACCCAAAGAAATAAAAACCAAAATTAGAGCCGCGCTTTCATAATAAAGATTTGCTTCAACTTTCGCCCCCAAAAATACCAAAACAGATATGGTTAAACTATAAAAATAAGCAACGGCCGTGCCGATAAAGATTAAAGTATCCATATTCGGAGACAGACGCAGCAATTTTTTAAAACCGGATATCCAAATATTAAAACAAGAAACAATAACAGCCGTCGCTAAAACAAACTGGATAATAGTTCCATAATTTTCAAAAATTGTTGGCATTGGCAAACCGGCCATTTCGCCCATCACCACATAAATAATGGGTAGGCTAAAAATTAGCGCAAAAACAAATCGCCTTTTTAATTTTTTGAACTCTTGCGCTTTCGCTTCTTTGTGATGGTCATGCATTTCTTCCTTGTCCTTCGTAGCTGCCTCCTTCGCCGAAGTGGCTACGGAGGCCGAGTCAGCGAAGGAGGATTCGGCAGTTTCTTCCGTTGCTTTGTATCCCAGCTTCTCAATAATTTTTTGAATTCTGGCAATGCTTATGGATTCGGCAGGCCCTTCGGCCACGAGCGGTTCGACAGTCCTGAGCTCACCGTCGAAGGACTCAGGGCCGAGTGGCTCACCATGTGTTTCAACGGAATCAAATTCTAAATATAGTTTCTCTGAAGCAAAATTAACATTAGCGGATTTAATTCCTTCCTCTTTTTTCAATGCGTTTTCAATGGTTACTGCGCACGAAGCGCAGTGCATGCCGGATATGTTTAAAATTATTTTTTCCATATAGTTACTTTAGATTATTTTTTGCGGGTGTTGATTTTTTCTGCAATAAACCAATAGGAAAGATAGCCGAGAAGCCCAAGTTGAATTGTAGGAGTTAAACCGATGGATAAAACCGGAATTATGGGCATATATTCATTATACGACCATCTTCCCGCATGCAGAGCATACAATTCTATAATTACCGAGATCAAGAAACCGGCGAAGACAATTATCCAGCTTTTGTTCCTTAATCTAGATACAAATACGAAAGGAAGAGATAGAAGAGTTATAATAACTGCGTCGCCAATGGAAGCTCGCAAGAGAATTGCTTCAGTTATCGCACCGCCCATATAATTGATATAAAGGTGAGAATGTAAATTTTCCCAAATCAAGTTAAGGGAGAAAGACAAAAGAAAGATAAAAAAGATTTTTTTCATAAACTATTTCGCGTTGTTGATAATGTTTTGAATAATCTGATCAATTTCTTTTGGCCTCTCGCCTAAATCGGCCTGCGGGAAAAACTGCGGTAGAATAATGGGTCGCATGCCAGAAATAAAAGTTTGACTGTCTTTAATATAAACATTTATTTTACAAGGCATGCAAAGACCGATTTTAATATCAGCTTTCAAAAATTCATTGGCAAACTTCGCATTACAAAATTCAATAATTTTAAAGTGTTCGATTTTAAATCCTTTCTCGGCCAAAGTCTTTTGGACATCATGGATATATAATACCCGCAGTCCAGCTTTGGCAATTTCTTTTTGCACATTTCGAACCGTTTCATCAAAATTTTTAGTTGTGGTAACGGTATAATCAAATTCCATAATTAATTTTATTTTCATTAAATGTTTCATAGTATATTTTTATATTTTTATAAATATCAAGCATAAATTTTTTAATCAGTTACCAGCGGCGAGGTTTTGCAAGTCGGACACAATCCTTTTTTGCATTGGGGACAGGGTTCTTTGCCTTAGGCAATCAAATCATCGCAAGCACATGTGCCAGCGGTAAAATTATTCCACTGGTTAGCTTCCGTATAACACATTGTGCAAGGTGGGTTGATGCAATACCTATAATCACCCCTCACAACTGCCTGACTGATGGCGTAATCTCTTTCTTTGATTATTCTCTAATACATTGCCTCCGGGCTTAAATTTTCAAAAGCTTGATTCTGGATACCGAAAAACAGGTAACTCCCGAAACTGCCGAGTAAAAAAATCAAAATAATAAAGATAAATTTTTTCATAAAAAATTTATTAAATTTATCTTGCTCCGCAAGTACCGCCTCCTCCGCAAGAACCTGATGGTAAGTTAGTCTTTTCTAACTCCAATTTTTGCTGCTCCGGGTTAATGTCACTCTCCGTTACCACAAACTTTCCCCAAACCATCTGCATCCAGCAGCTAAATTTAATGTCCCCCGTTTTCTTAGGCACAAACTCAATAATATTTTCTCCGTATTCTAATTTCTTTCTAATGTTATATTCGGGCATTATTATTTCATCCGTACAACCAGACATTTGTTTTACATTAATAATCCAGCGGACAGGGATATCTTTTTTCGCAAAGAGAATATTGGGAGAATAGCCTTTGTAAGTAAGGTCCATGTTCACCACCTGATATTCCTTGGCGCTTCCTTCAATTAGAAATTCTGTTTGGCCTATTTGTTTTATTGGAACAAAACCCCGGAAACCATAGCCAAAATTTACCAGACCGCGGTTAATCATAAATAAACCCAAAATTATTACGATGGCGCCCGAAAATTTCATCACTTGTTTAATTCTTTCATGGCTGATTAAAGAGATAAAACTGCCAAAGCCAAACATTAAAGGAATTGTGCCTAAAGCATATATCCCCATTGATAAAGCTCCTCGTGTAATACTTCCAGAAGCTAACGCGTAAAGCTGCATTGCCTGCAAGGGCCCGCAGGGCATAAAGCCATTGAGCAGACCAATAATAAATGGGCCTTTTGGTTTTTTAGTATGGCGTTGGCCGTAGAGAAAGCGGGCGATAAAGGCCGGTGTACTTAGCTTAATTTTTTCCAACCACTTAAAATGCGTTAGCAGTGACAATCCCATTAAAACCATAAAACCGCCAGCTAACAAAGTGATGATTCCAGTAAATGTGGGATTTACGCCAAAAAAGGAGCCGGCTCCGCCCAAAATACCGCCGATAATAGCGTAAGAAATCATTCTGCCGGCATTGTATTGTAAATGAGGGGCGGAATTATTTGTCCTCTTGTCTTGGTTGGCGGTGTAGTGTCTGGTTGTGTAAGTCACAACCAACCCACCGCACATTCCCACACAATGAAAGCTTGCCAGAACGCCAATTATAAAAATCAGCCAATAGCTCACCCTTTGCTCGTTTAATGTAGAAAGGAGTTCCAGAAGACCAAAATGTTTGATCAAATAGTAACCCATGGTAAATAAAACTAGTAAAACGCCGGCGATAATAAATTTTTTAGGGATGCCTCTTTTTACCATTTGGGCAGGTTCTATTACATTGTGGTTTACTTTATAGTTTAGTTTTTCGATGGCTTCAAAAATTTTCCTTTGGGATATTTTTTGGTCATCAAACTCTATTCGGCATTTACTAGTTTGGTAATCAACATCAATACCTTTTAACCCTTCCAAAACACCAACCTCGGTTTCAATTAAAGTTTTGCAGCTCCTACAGTGAATACCCTCAATTTGAATTGTAATTTTCTTGAACATATTTTATTTATTGGAAAGTTTTGTTACTTTAAGGATTTCCTTGATCATTTCTTGTTTTCTTTTTTCATTTTTTGTCTCCATTGCTTTTTTGAAGCAGGAATTGAGATGTCCCTCCATCAACATTTGATGAGCCGATTTTAAAAGCCCGATCACCGCCAAGTTTTGCTGCATAATATCAATGCAGTATTCATTGTCTTCAACCATTTTGATAATTGTGGCCATTGAACTTTGGGCTTTCTTAAAGTTAATGAGAGTTTTTCCTTTTTGTTTAATCATATTTTTAAAGAATTAACGGGCGCACGCTTGTATCCCTACCATAGGTATAGGTGGATACTAACACTGGTAAAATCTCTGTCAAGAGACCAAAAAAAAGGTAATCTAAATCGGTTGGTACAAAAACGGCGATTAATATGTCAGAACATATATCAAGACCCGGCCTGCCTGAGGCAGATCGGGTCTTGCCGCTTCCCAATGATGAGATTCTTCACCCGCCTTTGGCGGGTTCAGAATGACGCAGAGACAACTCGTTATCCTGAGTCCCGCCAAGGCGGGACGAAAGGACTCCATATGGAAATTAAAAGGCATAACTGAAGAAGATTCTTCAGTCGCTATTCGCTCCTTCAGAATGACAGAAGGAATGGGATTCTTCCCCCCACTTTGTCCAGGGTTCAAAATAATGTGGAAATGTTGAGAATGCTTGTAAACCAGCTTTCTAAATCTAGATTTTTTGTCTAGTTTAAGTTTATACTGTTAGCAGATGCGCAAGTTGTTGAGATATAAATCACAGATTTTTCTTTCGTCGGCCGATTCGGAAGGCAAAAGTTTTGCTTGTTGTCAAGAGCACCCGCCCGATGATAAAAACGCCGATCTGTCTAAAGGAACTTTATTTGTTGTGGCGGAAGGTTGGGCGGGGCAAAAGTTTGATTGCAAAGTAGTTTCTGGTCTCATTAACGATACTTTGGTAAAAAATTACTATCACGACAATAACCAACCGCCGTTGATTGCCTTGGAACAAGCGCTTCTGAATCTGCGTCAAACCATGTTTGACTATATCTCTGATTCTCCCGAGCTCAAATCCTCCAACTTTTCTTTTAATGTAACAGCGGGAGTATTGTGGAATCAAATATTTTATATTTGTCTTTTAGGTGAGGGTTTAGGTTTAATAATAAAAGAAAGTGGCCTTAGTGAGATAGTGCCCCGTTCTGATTCTTATTTAACCAGCGCCTCTGGCCAAATTGTTTCCAATGAAGCGGTTCTGCTTGGCTCCGGAGGGTTTTTTAATAGTGATTGGCGCAAACTTGCCCACAACGGTTTGGGAGAGATTCCCTCTTTGTTTTTACGAAAGGCCCCGCGTCAAATAGGCGCACTACTGATCAAGTTTGAGTGGGCGGAAGTGCTTGATCGGCACAACGCGCTTATTTTGTCTAAGGCAAAAAGCTTTCCCGGCGGTTTCTTAAATGTTTGTTTTTGGCTGAATAACTTGTGGAAGAAGCTAAACTTTTTCTCTTTTCGGGCTAAAAAATTTAAGGGTCTTCGTCCATCTCGCTGCCGCAATAGAAGCCGGCGTCTTCGTTGGTTGCTTTTGCCTTTAGTAGCCGCTTTTTTGGCTTTAGGGATTTGGGCGGTGGCAAGGAGAAGACAACTTTGGCGATCCGGACTTGTGGAAGATTTTTTACGAGAATCGGAAAAAGTTCTTAATCAGGCCAGAGATTTGATTGGAGTAAATAATCAACAAGCCGGCCAATTGGCGCAAGAACAATTGGAGATACTATCGACCGTGTTGGGAGCCGCTTCATCCAACCAGTCTCTATTGCAAAGGCAAAAGGAGCTGGAAGAAATCAAAGATCGGTCTTTTGGCATTTGGCGAATTAGTGACCCTGGCCTCTTTTCTTCTTTGCCTAGCGACCTTTCTTTTGGCCGCTTATTCGGTAATCAAACGGATGTGTATGTGGCCGATCAGGGGCGCGGTTTTTTGCACCGCTTTGACCTCGCTAACGGATTGATGCTGGACCAAAAAGAGAAAGATTCTGCCCAGCTAGCCCTTTTTGTGTGCTCACCAAAAAAATGCTGGTTGTTTGGGCAGGATTCCTGGCAGCTGGCCGATTTAGAAAAGGACTTGTACCAAAAGATTGCTAATGATTCTCTTTTTAGCTATTCCGATTTGACTGACGGTGCCTTTTATGATGGCGGGGGCGAGTTTGTGTACCTTCTTTCTCCTGTTTCCAACCAGGTTTATAAAGGGCTGTTTGATCAAGAAGATGGGGAATTTACTTATTTTAACGAGTGGTTTAACGAAGATTACGATCTTTCTCAAGCAGTTTCTTTAGCAGTGGATGGGGGAATTTATATTGGCTACTCTTCCGGATCGGTTGACTACTTTTACTCCGGTGTAAAACAAGATTTCTCTTTAAAAAACACGCCTTCCGATTATGCGCTCCTCGCTTCTCTTTTTACTGGCGTTGATTATGGTTACCTATACATTTTAGATGATAAGGTTAAAAGAGTGCTGGTTTTTAGCAAAGAAGGTTACTATCAACGGCAATTTGTTCTTGGTGTGGCAGATACATTACTTGATCTTTGGATAAACCAGTCCCAGGATCGGGCTTTTGTGCTTACCCAAAAGAGGATTTTGAGTTTCCCCCTAGCTTTTTAACTCACCTATCGTATAAATGTGGCATGATTTCCCTAACCCGTAATTTTTGTATTATCGCCCATATTGACCACGGAAAATCCACTTTGGCGGATCGCTTGCTGGAGAAGACCGGAGCAATAGCTGCACATCTAATGAAAGATCGTTTCTTGGATAGTCTTGATCTGGAACGGGAAAGAGGTATTACTATTAAGCTCAAAGCTATTCGCCTGCCCTACAAAGCGGCGGACGGTCAGACTTACTCCTTTAATTTGATTGATACCCCCGGGCATATAGACTTTTCGTATGAAGTTTCTCGTTCTTTGGCGGCTTGCGAAGGGGCTTTGCTTTTGGTGGACGCTGCCCAAGGAATACAGGCGCAAACTATTTCTAACGCCTACAAGGCTGTAAAACAAGGATTATTTCTTATTCCCGTGATTAACAAAATTGATCTTCCGGAAGCGGATCTTCAGCGATGTGCCAATCAACTAGTAGCCCAGCTTGGCTTTAAAAAAGACCAAATTTTGTATGTTTCCGGTAAGACTGGGGAAGGGGTTGATCAACTAATGGAAGAAATAGTTAGACGAATTCCCGCGCCAGCCGTGTGTGGAAACCAATTGCAAGCTTTGGTATTTGATTCTTTTTATGATCAGCACCGGGGAGTGGTAGCTATGGTGCGGTTGATGGGCGGACGGGCCCTACCCGGCGACAAGATCCAACTATTAGCCGCCGGAGCGGTTACCCAAATAATTGAGGCAGGGGCAATTATTGGCGGTATGCACTCCTTAAATTCATTGGAAGCGGGAGAAGTTGGCTACCTGGTGACCGGGTTAAAGGATCTTACTCAAGTGACCGTGGGCGATACCGTGATTCATCAAGAGCATCCTGTTTCAGCATTACCGGGTTACGCCCCAGTCAAACCGATGGTTTTTGCGGGATTCTATTCTACCGATCAAAATCAGTACTTATTACTGGGAGATGCCTTAGATAAATTTAAACTGCAAGATGCCTCTTTAACTTTCTCTAAAGAATCATCTTTAGGTTTGGGAAGAGGGTATCGGTGCGGGTTTTTAGGCACTTTGCACTTGGCAATAGTAAAAGAGCGATTAGAGCGGGAATATGATTTAGATATTTTGCTTAGTGCCCCTTCAGTTAACTATCAGGTGATCAATAGCAAAGGGGAGCGGGAGATGATTAATCGGCCCCAGTCATTGCCTAGTAATTTCCAAAAAATATTGGAGCCCTGGATTTTGGGGGAGATTAGTGTGCCGGAAAAGTATATGGGGGAAGTAATGAAGCTTTGCGACAACTTTCGCGGCCAGTTAATGGATATTGTTTACCCGAGCGATACCAATACTCTCCGCCAATTACTTCTGGTTTATGAACTTCCTTTGAACGAGATGCTTTTTGGTTTTCATAGCAGGTTAGAGTCCGTTTCATCTGGTTACGGTTCTTTTGATTATCAATTGGATGGTTATCGCGAGTCCGATATTGTCCGTTTGGACATTTTGGTTCATAAAGAGCTGGTGGAACCTCTTAGTCAGCTGGTGTGGAAGGAAAAAGCAGAAAAGATTGGTCGTGAAATGCTGCTCAAGCTAAAAGAACTACTGCCTCGTTATCAATTTGCTGTTTCTTTACAAGCGGTTGTTGGCGCCAATGTTGTGGCGCGCGAAGACATTCCGGCGGTGCGAAAAGATGTGACCGCCAAGCTTTATGGCGGCGATCGCAGCCGTAAGGATAAACTTTTGGAGAAGCAGAAAAAGGGTAAAGCCAAGATGCGCCAGTTTGGGCAAATTGCCATCGATTCAGAAGTTTTTTATCAAGTGTTGTCTCTCCATGATTAAAACTCTTGACAATGTTTGGCACTCGGTCTATTCTTTTGATAGGACAATTTAGTTTACCAACCTATGATTTTACTACTCGGTTTGAAATGAACCGATTGTCAAATACCGGTTGTCAATATAATGTCTCTAACCCAACGACAATGGCAGCTGCTCAAAGCGATCGTTGAAGAATACATCGAAAACGGGGTTCCGGCCGGCTCGGTAGAGCTGGTTAATAAGTGCAGGCTGGGTTTCTCTCCCGCGACCACTCGTAACGAGATGAATTGTCTAATGCGGCAGGGTTATTTGGAACAGCCGCACACCTCGGCGGGGAGGGTGCCTGCTTTGCTGGGCTATCGTTTGTATCTGGAAAAAATGCTAGAAGAGGCGGCGGTGCCGGTTTTGCAAGAGGTGGCGATCAAGCAACAGCTTTGGCAGGAGAAAGCGAATCCTTATCAAGCTTTGCGGCAAGCGGCTCTATCTTTGTCGGAAAATAGCCAATGCCTGGCGATGGTTACTAGTGATCCTAACCAGGTCTTTATCGGCGGGCCGGCTAATATTTTGGATTACGATGAATTTTTTGATATAGATATTACCCGTTCTGTTTTAAACTTGCTTGACCATCATGATCTTTTAGTGGATCTTTTCTCCAAGGCTAAAGGTAGTAACGATATAAAGGTTTTGATTGGTTCAGAATTAGAACTGCCTAATTTTGAAAAATGCTCTTTAGCTTTTACTTCGTATCGAACTGGTAGGTATCGGGGTTACTTAGCAGTACTTGGGCCGTGTCGTCTTAAATACCAGTCAGTGTTGCCCCTCTTGCGTTATATTAAGAATTTAATTGAGGATTTAGGTAATTTATGGTAAAAGACGATAAGAACGATCAGTCAAAGGATGAAGATACTAGCAGTATTTATGGCAGTAGTAATGACTGTCAATGTAGTAATTCTTCTGAAGTTGAGAGACTAAAGTTAAAGCTGGCCGAATACGAAGCTGGTTGGCGAAGAGCCTTGGCTGATTATCAGAATCTGCAAAAGCGATACGCCCATGAAAAAGAGGAAATTTCTGATTTGATTAAAGTGATAATTGTGAACAGCTTTCTGCCGATTTTGGACAATTTACTTTCTGCTTCGGAACACGATCCTGGTTGTACACAAATATGCAGACAGTTTAAAAAAGTATTATTAGACTTAGGCGCAGTTGAAATTAATGCTTTGGGGAAAATGTTTGATCCAAAATTGCATGAAGCAGTTGATACAATCCAGGGAGAAAAGGATAAAGTGATAGAGGTTTTGAATTTGGGTTTTGTTTTGGGAGAGCAGGTGATTCGCCCGTCAAGGGTTAAGATTGGTAAAGGCTAAATTTATATTTATTTTTTTGACAATAAAGTACTATGTCTAAAATTCTTGGTATTGATCTAGGTACAACTAATTCCTGCATGGCGGTAATGGAGGGCGGCCAGCCTAAAGTTATTCCTAATGCGGAGGGTAATCGTTTGACACCCTCGGTGGTAGAACCGGTCAAGAATCTGGTTGGCCAGGTAGCTAAACGTCAACAAGTAGTTAATTCTAAAAACACCATCTACTCGGTTAAAAGATTAATGGGTCGCCGCTATGGAGACGAGGCGATCAAAAAAGCGCAATCTACGGTTCCTTACGAGATTGTCCAAGGTTCCGGCGGTTTGGCTGTTGTTCAGGTGGAAGGTAATACTTATACGCCTCAAGAAGTATCTGCCAAAATTTTAGCTAAGATGAAAGCCGATGCCGAGGCATTTTTGGGTGAAAAAGTAATTCAAGCCGTAATTACAGTACCAGCCTATTTCGACGACGGTCAGCGAAGCGCTACCAAAGAGGCTGGTAAAATTGCTGGTTTAGAGGTGTTGCGGATTGTTAATGAGCCGACGGCGGCGGCTTTAGCCTACGGTTTGGACAAAAATAAGAGCCAGAAAATAGCAGTTTATGATTTAGGAGGCGGCACTTTTGACATTTCCATTTTAGAAATTGGTGATGGGGTGTTTGAAGTTAAAGCGACTAATGGCGATACTTATTTGGGCGGTGATGATTGGGATAACCGTGTTATCCAGTGGCTTTTGGAGGATTTTAAGAAAGAGCAAGGGGTAGATCTTTCTGGCGATAAACAAGCAATGCAGCGGCTCAAAGACTCCGCCGAGAAGGCGAAAATCGAGCTTTCTACCAAGCAAGACACCGAAATCAATATTCCCTACATTACCGCTGACGCCAACGGCCCTAAACATATGCTCATAACCCTTACTCGTTCCAAACTTGAGCAGTTGACTGACGACTTATTACAAAAATCAATCGATCCGTGTAAAAAAGCTTTGGCTGATTCTGGCTTGAGCGTCAAAGAGATCGATGAAGTCGTTTTAGTAGGCGGGATGACTCGTATGCCTAAAGTAGTGGATTCGGTGCGCGCGTTTTTTGGACGCGAGCCTCATAAAGGTGTTAATCCAGATGAAGTTGTGGGTATTGGGGCGGCGATTCAGGCCGGTGTTTTGGGCGGTGATGTAAAGGATCTCCTATTGTTGGATGTTACACCGCTAACTTTAGGTTTGGAGACTTTGGGTGGAGTTCGCACACCCTTAATTGAGCGTAATACCACTATACCAACCGGCAAGACGCAAGTTTTTAGCACCGCCGCCGATAATCAAACTTCGGTAGAGATTCATGTTTTGCAGGGAGAACGGGAAATGGCTTCCGACAATAAATCTCTTGGCCGGTTTGTGTTAGAAGGCCTGCCGCCAGCGCCGCGGGGTATTCCCCAGGTGGAGGTGACTTTTGATCTGGACGCCAACGGTATTTTGAGCGTATCCGCAAAAGACAAAGCGACCAATCGTGAGCAGAAGATCACTATTCAAGGCGCGACCGGTTTGTCTAAAGAGGAAGTGGAAAGACTACGACAGGAGGCGGAAAAATACAGTCAGGAAGACAATGTGAAAAAAGAACAAGCTGAAGCGCGCAATATCGCCGACAACCTCTGCTATTCCGCGGAAAAAGGTTTACGCGAAGCGGGCGACAAAGTGGATGAGGCGACTAAGAAAGAAATCGAAGAAAAAGTTAAAGATCTACGGGATATGTCTGTTAATGCTTCAACCGAAGAGTTAAAGAAAAAGACAGAGGAACTTTCTGTAACAGTGCAGAAAATCGGTCAAGCGATGTACTCGTCTCAAACATCTCAAGGACAACCAGGAACGGATGGAGCTGGCAGCGGCCAATCTTCTCCGCGGGATAAGAAACCGGAGGATGAGGTAAAAGAGGGTGAAGTAGTAGAATAAGCCGATTGTCAAATGTTAGTGTCTAATATTTTCTGTTACGCGGATGCTGGGTACAAAATATTAGTATTTGGCGGTGTTTCGTTTGGTTAATTGCTGCCATCCATATATTGCTAAGCCCGAGATCGTCTCGGGCTTGATGGTGTAATTTTATGTCTGATTTTTACGAAATACTCGGCTTGAATAAAGGCGCCACTATCGACGAAGTTAAAAAAGCGTACCGTCAAATGGCGCGAAAATACCACCCTGATGTTAGTAAAGAGTCGGGGGCGGAGGATAGATTCAAAAAAATTAACGAAGCTTATCAAATCCTTTCCAATCCGCAAAAAAAACAGGCCTACGACCAGTTTGGGGCGGCGGCTTTTGGCCAGTCGGGCGGTTTTGGCGGCGATCCTTTTGGCTCGTCCCGTAACTATCAACAAGGGCCATTTACTTATACCTACTCTACTTCCGGACAAGCACCTGATTTTGAAGACTTTTTTGGCGGCAGCGGCGCTGACATTTTTGATATGTTTTTTGGCGGCCGGTCTAGGCGGCCAAAGAGAGGTCGTGATCTATCCTACAGTTTCGGTGTTAGCTTTGGCGAAGCGGTGTGTGGAGTGGAAAAAGAAGTATCTATTGGCGGCAAAAAGTTGAAAATCAAAATACCGGCCGGTTCTTCTAATGGCCTGCGTTTTAGGTTCGCGGGTGAGGGAGAGCCTGGTCCATCAGGTACTTCCCATGGTGATCTCTATATTATATTAGGAGTGGCTTCTCCACGAGAATTCGACATAAGAGGAAGTGATATTGTTATGGAGCGGGAAATATCTATGTATCAGGCGGCTCTGGGAGATGATGTTAGTATTCCGGTCGTCGATCCTAAGAAAGAATCTGGTATTGGCCAGCAGAAGCTGAAGATTCCCGCCGGTACCCAACCGGGTGCTACTTTGCGCCTTAGTGGTTATGGTCTTCCTTATCGCCAAGGGGGACGGGGTGACGCATATGTCATTATTAAGATTTTGATACCTAAGAAGCTATCTCGCCAAGAGAGGGAAACATTAAAGAATTTTATTTAGCGGACTGCTTCTTGCGTGCCTTGTTTCTTTTTGGTAAAATTAGGCTTATATTGGAGATGGCGATGTATACCATCTCTTTTTTTTGAATTGGAAAATATTTTTTTATTGAGCATTATGGCTTTAACTAGTGAATTTTACGCCGCCTTAAATCAACTTTGCGCTGAACGGGGTTTAGATCAGGAATCTGTTTTAGAGGGTATTAGGCAAGCGCTTGTCTCCGCTTATCATAAAGATTTTCCTAATGTGCCGGTGGGGCAGTTGCGAGCAGAGGTCGAAACGGAGAGTGGGGAGATAAAAATTTTTGATGCTGATAAAGATGTTACCCCCGCCGGCTTTGGCCGAATAGCGGCTCAAACCGCTAAACAGGTTATTCTTCAGCAGATTCGCGAGACGGAAAAAGAGGCAATTCGCTCAAAATATCAAGATCTGGTTGGCAAACTTATCTCGGGCAGTATTTTTAGGTTAAGTGAGCAAACCGCGATTATTGATTTAGGCAGAATCCAGGGAATACTGCCTCCTCACGAGCAAATTCCTAATGAGGTGTTACGGTCCGGTCAACATATTCGTGTTTTGGTTAAAGATGTTCAAGAAGGGTCCCACGGGCCCCAGGTGATCCTTAGCCGCGCCGACCCTCGCTTTGTGGAATGTCTTTTTGAGCTGGAGGTGCCAGAAATCCCATCCGGAAAAGTAGTTATTTCCACAGTAGCTCGCGAAGCTGGATCGAGAACAAAAATTGCCGTTTATTCTACCGAGGAGGGTCTTGATCCAGTTGGTTCTTGCGTGGGGCAAAAAGGCAGCCGTGTTCGTGAGGTGATGGATGAGATTGGCCAAGAAAAAATAGACATTATTTCTTACGATGATGATCCGGCAGTTTTTATTGCCAATGCCCTCTCGCCTGCGGCGGTGAAAAAGGTGGACCTGAACAAAAGTGAGCATTTAGCAAATGTTTTGGTAAACGGCGATCAAATGTCCTTGGCTATTGGTAAAGGTGGTCAAAATGTCCGCTTGGCGGCTAAATTAACTGCTTGGAAAATAGATATTAGCAGCACTTCGGGTCAGGTTTCCTCATTAGAGGAAGCCGCCGCCCAATTACAGGTTAACGAAGCAACCGTCCCGGAGGAAAAGATTGATGCTTTATCTTTGGCTTCTTCACAGCTTGATTTGCAGGATAAACAAGTGGCAAAGGAAGATTGTTGGGAAAATCTGACTACTCGTGTCAAAAATGCTTTACAGGAAGCTGGCTACTCTTCTTTGGCTGATTTGGAAGGCCTTTCGGAAGCACAACTTGGCCAGATTAAAGGCATTGGCGCCAAAACGGTTGAGCAACTTAAATCAATAATCGCTTAATTTAAAATTTTATGTCCGTCTCGTCTCTTGAAACTACTAATAATGGTGTTGCTTTGCTGAACCGTCCGGTGGTAGTTACTTTGTTGGGCCATGTTGACCATGGTAAGACTACTTTACTGGATGCGTTGTGCGGCACTAAAATAACCGATCGAGAGGTGGGAAGCATGACCCAGCAAGTGCGTGCGCAGCAATTGGAGTATAAGAACAACCGAATCACTTTTGTGGATACCCCGGGACATGCCGCTTTTTCGCAGATGCGTTCTCGCGGTGGTCAGTTGGCAGATATTGTTATTCTTGTGGTTGCTGCCGATGATGGCGTGATGGCTCAAACCAAAGAGGCTTTGGGGCACGCTCGCGCCGCTGGCGTTCCGATTATTATCGCTGTTACCAAAACGGATTTGCCTTCTTCTAACCCCGCTAAAGTTTATCAGCAATTAGCCCAGGAGAATTTACTTGCCGAATCTTTAGGCGGCGAAGTGGTGGCGGTGGAACTTTCCGCCAAAACCACCACTGGCTTGGAAAAGTTATTGGATATGATTTTGTTAGTGGCCGAAGTGGAAGGTCTCACACAGGATTCCGACCAGTTTGCCAAGGGAGTAGTGCTCGAGTCTTGGCTTGATAGCCACCAAGGCAGCTCGGTTTTGTTGATAATGAAGTCGGGAGAGCTCTCTTTGGGAGATACTCTTTACACTTTTAATGGAATCGGTGGCAAAGTGAAGTGTTTATTGAAGCCAAATTTCGGTAAAATTGATAAGGCTTTACCGGGTGAGGCGATAATTGTAACCGGCCTTTCCAGCCAGCCGCCGGTGGGCAGCGTGGTAGTGGGGGAGGGCGGGCAATCCTATTTAGCCAGTTTGGAGGAGCTTATTTCCCAGCAAAAAGAGCTTGCTAGCCTTGAATCTTTTTCTGTCTCCAAGGAGAAGGGTAAAAATCTTAATATTGTTTTAAAAGCTGATGTTCTAGGAAGCGTGGAAGCAATCAAGGAAAGCCTCCTTCAACTTTCCAGTGAGGAGTGTTCTTTGGAAGTCATTTTTGCCGGTACCGGTGATGTTTCTGAATCCGATGTTCTTTTGGCTGGTTCTACCGGGTCGGTTATTTTAGGATTTAAGGTTAAATTTCCTTCCGATATAGCATACTCCGCCAAGGTAAATGGGGTGGAAGTTCGTTTGTATGAGTTGATTTTTGATTTACTTGATGATATCACTGGCGCGCTAAAGGGTTTACTAACTAAAGAACAGGAAAAAATTAAGGGTCGCGCCGAGGTTGTTAAACTTTTCCCCTTGCCTTCAGGAGATGTGGTTTTGGGTTGCAAAATATTAGGCGGGGTGATTTCTGTAGAAAATAAGGTTCAAGTTACTCGCCAAGGTGAATTAATCCACAAATCCCAAGTTAGCAATATTAAGCAAGGCGCCGAGCGGTTGCACAGAGTTTCTACCGGAGCTGAATGCGGGTTGTTGTTAAAGCCTTCTTACCATGCTAAGAAGGGAGATATAGTTGATCGTGTTTAAATTGAAGTTGTTGACATTTTCTCTGATTTTGTTTAGAATTCCAACGAATTAATTTTTATGTCTTTAGATAAAAAAACTAAAGCCTCGGTAATTAAGCAGTTTCAAATCTCCGGTACCGATACCGGTTCGCCCGAGGTGCAAGTAGCGCTTTTATCCAGCAAAATTGGCAGACTAGCTGATCATCTTAAACAGCACCGTAAAGATAATCATTCACGGCGCGGTTTGTTGCAGATGTTGAGCAAACGCCGCCGCCTGCTTTTATTTTTATGTGGCCAAGACGAAAGCCGTTACAAAAATTTAATTGGTAAAGTTGGATTGTCTAAATAATTTTTTATTTTGGGTTAGGGTGGTAGTAACAGGTGTGCCTAAGGCAACAAGCGTTTTATTGCTTTAGTTGCATTTGTCTACTATCTCTCCTTTTCCCGATTTTTATGTCTAATATTGTCTGCCGAGAAACGGAATTTGCCGGATATCCGTTGTCCCTTGAATCCGGTTTGTTAGTTCCTCAAGCTAATGGCGCGGTTAAGATTACTTACGGTCAAACTACTATTTTAGCGACTGTTGTTTCTAACACTACCGCTAAGGAGGATAGTGACTTTTTTCCTCTGCGCGTTGATTACGAGGAGAAACTTTACGCGGGCGGTTTTATCCGATCATCTCGATTTGTAAAAAGGGATGGACGGCCTCGCGATGAGGCGGTTATTGCCGCTCGATTAATTGACCACGCGATTCGTCCTCTGTTCCCTTCTGATTTTATGGACGAAACCCAAGTGGTGCTTACCACTCTGACTGTGGATAGAGAATGCGACCCTTTGCTTGTGGCCATGATGGCTTCCTCCGCCGTGCTTGCTAGCTCAAATATTCCTTGGAGCGGTCCTATCGCTTCCGTAAGAGTTGGTTTGCTTAAGGACGGTCAATTTATCCTTAATCCAAAAGTATCTCTATTTGAAGAGCTGGACTTGAACTTGGTTATTTCTTACTTAAAAGATGGTAAAGTCCTGGCAATGGAAGCCGAAGCTAATAATGTTCCTGATGAAAAGGTTCTTGAGGCGATAAAATGGGGCAATGAGCAAGCGCAGCCCTTGTTCGCTTTTTTTGAGAACTTTGCTAAAGAAGTAGCTAGTCAAAAATATACCTATCAATCATATGCCCTGCGTCCAGAGCTTATGGATTCAGTCAGCGCTTTTGCTAGCGATAGACTGCGAAGTATGCTGGCGACTCCTGTTAATAAGGTTGATTGGGCGGATGCTTACGCCAAACTGCGGGAAGATTTGTACAAGGAGTTGGAGGGAAAATTCTCCAAGAACGATATGAACCGTGCTTTGGAAAAGGTGGAGAAACAAACGGTGCGTTTGTTAGTGTTGGAAGATGGACGCCGCGCGGACGGCCGGTCTTTTGACCAGGTGCGTTCGCTTTTTATTCAAGCGGGTGTTTTGCCGAGAGTGCACGGATCCGCCTTGTTTCAGCGGGAATTGACACAAGTTTTGACCATCACTACTTTGGCTTCAGGATCTATGGAGCAGATTATTCAGGATCTATATGGGGAACACCGTTGCCGGTATTTTCACCACTACAACGCCCCGTCATATTCGACTGGTGAGGCGGGTTTTATGAAAGGAGCCGGCCGCCGTGAGATTGGTCATGGCGCGTTAGCAGAGAAGGCTCTTTATCCGATTTTGCCTGGCAGGGAAGATTTTCCCTATACAATACATTTAGTGAGTGAGGTTCTTTCCCAAAACGGCTCTTCTTCTATGGCCTCTACCTGCGGTTCCTCGCTGTCGCTTATGGATGCTGGTGTTCCTGTTTCTGAACATGTTGGTGGTATTTCCGTTGGTTTAATGACTCTTCCCGAAGATCAGAGTAAATATGTTATTTTGACTGATATAGCGGGCTCAGAGGACTTTGCTGGTTTTATGGATTACAAAATGGCCGGTACCCGTTCCGGTGTAACAGCTATTCAAATGGATACAAAACTCCCCGGTTTGCCTCTGGAACTGTTTGATGAAATCTTCGCTAAATCTAAAGCCGGGCGGCTGGTGATTCTTGAGGAGATGTATAGAGCAATCTCCCAGCCGCGAGAAAACCTCTCCCCATACGCGCCAAGAATTACTTGTTTGATGATTGATCCAGACAAAATTGGTGTGGTAATCGGTTCTGGCGGCAAGACTATAAAAGAAATTTCCGAGAAAACTGGTTGTGAAGTAAATATTGAGGATGATGGGGAGGTGCAGATCATCGCTACTGAAGAAACAGCGGATCCCAAAGCGGCGGAAGAGTGGATTGCTGGTTTGGTTAAAGAAGTGGAAGTTGGTGAAATATATGAGGGAGTAGTAGTTAAGACCGCCGAGTTTGGGGCTTTTGTTCGTATTTTGCCCGGTAAAGACGGCTTGCTGCATGTAAGCGAGATCGCTCATCATCGGGTTAATCGAGTGGAAGATGAACTGCATGAAGGAGACAGCGTGAGAGTTAAAGTGATTAGGACCGACCGAGATGGCAAGATATCACTTTCTCGCAAAGAGCTCTTACCGATGGAGGAAGACAGCTCTCCTCGTCGCGGCGCTAGCGGGCGATCTGTCCGTCCCGACCGTCAATCGAAACGGGATTACAATAACCGCCGTTATTAGAGGCAGCTTACTATTGTTACAATAATACTCGGTTTTTGGTAAGCGCGCCTTTGTATTTTATGGACGATTGGGTATAAGATAAAATAGATGTTAAAATTGAGAATTTGCTCTGCCTGCGGAGCGACCACCCGCTCCCAGAATTCATATTTTTGCCACTCTTGCGGGGCTCGTTTAAAAACGCCGCCAGCGCCGCCAAGCCCAAAAGGTTCGGCGACGGTGCCGGTGCAAGCAGCCGCTGTTGGCGTTAGGGCGCCTTTCTACTTTTGGTTATTATTTTTTCTGTCCGCCTTACTTTTGTCTTTGGCGGCGGGTTTTATTTCTTGGCGCTATTTTTTGCGTCAAAAGGTAGAATTAATTACTCCGTCACCTGTTAGTGTTAGTGCAAATATTGTAACCAAGACAACTCCTTTCCCATTGGTAGATAAGGAATTCGCCTCGGTAGTTCCGGAGCATACTTACTTTTATCTTCGCGGTTACGATCTACCCGAAGTTCTAATTTGGTTGGGCGGCGAGGATTTAAAACAACAAGTTTACTCTTTAACAGGCTTTTCTTTAGAGGAAATTGCTTCTTATCTTGAGCTGGATTTTTCTTTACTGGAGCACCCCTTAGGTTGGGGTTTGCTTGCCAAAGTTAAAGAGGAGCCTTTTCTTAAAGAAACGATGGAAAAAGTTGTTTGGAAAGGTGAACCGCTGGCCTACTTTAGGTTGGAAAATGGTTATTTTATTGCTGCCCAGTCTTTATTGTTGCTTGAAGAGTGGGAGCGGGTTTTTAAAAAAACATCTCGTAGTTTAGCACTTAACGCTCAATTTTCCCAAGCATTTAGAACCTTGCCGGTCGATGAAGAAGGCATATTTTGGCTTTATTGGACAGGTGAGCGGCTTAATTTTTTTGCTAAAATGGATGGCCTGGCTAAAATTACGCCCGGTGTGTGGTATGGCCAGTCCGACAGCCAAAATAAGTTGTGGTTAAAATCCGTTTTTTCTTTATGAAAAGCCAGGATTTGCTTGATCAAATCAATGCCCAAATCAATAAATGTTCTGGTTGCCGCTTATGCAAAGTTAGAATTAAAGCAGTTCCTGGGGAGGGGCCGGTTGGGTCTTTGTTAGCCTTCGTTGGAGAGGCGCCTGGGGCTAATGAAGACAGAAGCGGCACACCTTTTTGCGGGCGGGCAGGAGACTTACTGGATCGTCTTTTGATTATGATTGGAGTTAAAAGATCTCAAATATGGGTAGGTAATGTTCTTAAATGCCGACCGCCGGAAAATCGCGGTCCGATGGTGGATGAGGTACGAGCCTGCCGGACTTATCTGGAAAAACAGTTGGAGCTGATTGGTCCTAGATTAGTAATTCCCTTGGGTAAATTCGCCACCGACCATTTTATTCCCGAAGCTAGAATCTCTCAAGTTAAAGGTATACCGGTACGCTCGGGTGGCTTTTTGATTTACCCGGTCTATCATCCGGCTGCTGCTCTAAGATCGTCGGCCGTGCTGGCGGAGTTGGAAAAGGATTTTAAAAAAATTCCTGCGGTGCTTAGTGCTGATCCGCATCAGTTTCCCATCGTTGGTGGTTCTAAAATCAGTGAAAATCAAGTAAGCTTATTTTAGTTGTTATTATGAAATTTAGCCATTCCCGTGGGGCTTACCACTCAAGATCAGGAAATAGTAATGGTTCTTTTGTTAGGTTTTTACCGCTGGGTGGTATGGGTAATGTTACCCGTAATCTGTATGTTTATGAATATATTGATTCAAAAAACCCGAGCGCTTCCGGCGCCATAGTAGTTGACTGTGGGATTGGGTTTCCCGAGGAAGATATGCTGGGAGTGGACCTGGTTTTGCCGGATATTTCTTATTTGCTGGAAAATAGGGTTAAAGTTTGGGGAGTACTGATTACTCACGGCCACATGGACCACATCGGGGCGATTCCCTTTTTGGTTCCTCAACTTAAGGCGCCGGTATTTGCCACTCGCTTGACTTGCGGATTTATTAAGGAGGAGTTGGAAGATAGAGATGTCAAGAACTGTCAGGTTAATGAGATTACTTATGGTCAGGTTCTCAATCTGGGGTCGTTCGAAGCTAGCTTTCTCCGTTTAAGCCACTCCGTGCCGGATGCGGCTGGTATTGTTATCAAGAGTCCGGCAGGCACATTTTTTCACACTGGCGATTTTAAGTTCGATTGGACTCCGGTTATGCCTGGCCAGACGCCCCAAGTTAGCCGATTGGCTCAATTGGGCGATCAGGGTGTTAGAATGCTGGTTTCCGATTGCTTAAGAATAGAAAATCCTGGCTATACCTTGCCGGAGCGGGCGATAAGCGAAACTTTTGAGCAGGCGATGCGCCAAGCCAAAGGTCGTGTTCTCATTACCACATTTTCTTCCAATATTTCCCGAATTCAGCAAGCCCTGGATTCGTCGAAGAAGTTCGGCCGCAAGGTAGGTTTTTTGGGTCGTTCTATGGAGTCATATACCCAAGTAGCCAGCAAACTCGGTTATTTGGATTTAAAGAAAAAAGACATCGTTGAGCCGGAAGCGCTGAACAGTTTAAGACCCAATCAGCAAACTCTGCTGGTGGCTGGTTCCCAGGGGCAAAGGTTTTCTGCGTTGGCGAGAATAGTTCGGGGAGAGCACAGATTAGTGCAAATCAAAAAGACTGATACCGTTATTTTTTCTTCCGACTCCATTCCCGGCAACGAAGCATCAGTTAATGCTGTAATTGATGAGCTGGTTTTGTCGGGGGCGCGCGTAATCTACTTTGAAACTACCAGTCCTTTGCATGTTTCCGGCCATGCCAGTCGAGAAGAACTTAAACTAATGATTGCCCTTACCCGTCCAGAATGCGTAGTGCCCATCTCTGGCAGTTTTAGGCATATGGAACTAATGGCTGATCTGGCCCAGGAAATGGGAGTAGCCAGTCAAAAAACTTTTGTTCTTAAGAACGGCGAGTCGCTTGAAATCACTGATTCTCAAATTACGCGCGGACCCCTTTATGGTTTTAAAGATGTTTTGATGGATGGAGCAGTGATAGGCGAGGTGGGTAAATTAATTTTAGAGGATCGTAAGATTCTTTCTGACGATGGATTGATTGTAGTGGTGGTTTTGCTTAGTAACGCGTCAAAATCGGTAAAATTGGTGGATATTGTTACTCGGGGTTTTGTTTACGAAGAGGGTGACAAGAGCAAGAGCCTGCGGGACGGTTTGCGGGCGGCGATCAACAGAAGCTTGGAGGATACGAAAGCGGATTGGGGCAACTACCAAAAGGTAGATCGAATACTGGCTAACTCCTTGAGCAATCATGTTTTTAAAAAGACAAATCTGCGACCCATGATTTTGCCAGTGGTGGTAAGGGATTGATTTTGGGTTCAAAACATACTCAATCTTCTCCATACTTTGGGATACTCCAGCTCTTCGCCGCCGAATTTTTTCTTAAATTCGCTAAATCCTTGCCAGCCAGTACAGTACTTTGGATAGCGTGGATCGTATATTCCTTCAAAATCAAATTTTTGGCAGCCGAGCTTTTTGGATAGGTTGATTGTTTCCCAGGCCGCCAGGTAAGCCGCGCCGGTCTGGTGGGCTAGCAGGCCGCTGGCGGCGTGATGGTAATAGGCGATTTGGTCGTGAATTAATAAAAACACCCCGGCCGCCGGCTGATCATGACAGCTAGTCATTACTAAAAAGCACTTATCTTTAAATAAATTGGCTTTATTGATTAGTTGGTCAAAACTTTCTCTAAAGCAGTGCTGGCGGTCGGCGGTTTGGCAAGCTAGTTGATAAAAGTCGTTTAGTTGTTCAGCTGGAATTGGCCAGCGATAAGTGGAAACAAGTATATTTTTCTGTCGCGCTTTTTTAATTTGCCGTTGCGCTAGAGTATGCAGATTTTTCTTAAGCTCGTTTTCATCGTTGTTTAGGTTGGTAATCAGTGTTAGCGGTGGGGTGAGTGGGTGGTTGGTAGGCTTAAAGCCGTTATTCTGAAGTGCGTGGTGCAACAGTTTCGGCTGATTGCTAAATTCCGGTTCCAAGGTGACCAGTCGTATCTTTTCTTTTTTTAAGTCATCTACCAGTTGTGGTATTTGGCTGGCGGGTTTCTCTAGAATCAGGCGGGGAGCTTTGCCTAAATTGCCCAATAAAGGTAACGATCGGTAGTACAAGTTTCCTCCGGTGGCTGGTTTTGTTTTCCAGCCTAGCGTTGCCAGATATTGGCTCCATTCTTTTGATTGTTTGTAATGCACAATAAAAACTGAAAACTCAAATTTTAAATGTCAAAACTGGAAAAAGTTGATATCAAATTGCTGTATTAAGCACAAACCACCTTACCCAATTGGCAATTCTGAATAAGGTGTACCAAAAAGGCCTAATTACTAAGTCAACTGTTGGTTCAAAGCTAACAATTTTCCCTCCGTAACCGAGTTTAAAGCGAGTGAATCCCCACCACGGGTCTTTTTGATTAGTGGTGGCTCCCCACATATCAAAAAGAGTACACCCATTTTTCTTCCCCCAGCGGAGTGCTTCCCACATTAGCAAATTGGCGGCCATGGTGGCGCGGAAGCGGTAATCGGAGGCGCCATAAGGGTAGTAGAGAACATTTTGGTGCTTAAACAGTAAAAAGGTGGCCGCGGTTTTACCAGACACTTTAGCTATTAGTAGTTTTGCCATGCCCAGCGGCGCTAGTTTTTTCCATAACAGTTGGTAATAACGGTCGGGATGCACATAAAAGCCTTGTCGTTTGGCGGTATGTTTTTGCAGTCCAATAAACTCTTTTAAATCTTCTTCCGATTTTCCTTCCACTACTTTTACCCCTCGTTTTCTTGCTAGATTGATATTGTACCTGGTCTTGGGGTTCGTGTTCTTTAGCAGTTCATCCTCTGTTTTGGAAATATCTACTAGAATAGTTTGGCTGGAGAAAACCGGCTGGCCTTTCTTTATATTCAATTCTTTTGGTATTTGATTTTTTGAATCCTTGTCCGCATTTACCAAGTTGTTAAATTCAATTTTTACGAAAACACAGCGGGTTGATTTCGCTTTACTATAGACCTCTTGCCAGTTGATTATTTTTTGGTCGGCCTTGGGGCAATAGCCGGCATACAGTTTTAGCAGCGGCAATTTGGTTAAGAAGAACCAAATCTGCCCCGCTTTTACCGCTTTATTGCCATATTCTTGCTTAAAATCAGCCCATTGCTCTGTTTGGCAAAGATGTTGGTTTGGGTGTGTTTCGCTCATATCTTGATTTTATCACAAAATTGTGGTAACCTATAAATGATAAACGGCCTCAAACGATTTCACGGAAGGGAGACAAAAATGGATCGGGTAGAAGCAGTGCTGAATATGTTAGATAAAGCTATGGAAGAAGCAACGAGCGGCAATGGTGGTCGTAAGTCTATAGTTCTGCTAACTAAGTATCCGTCGTTTTCAACTTCAATACATATTTTTCCACCGGAAAGATTGAAGATTATCCGTTCTGAAGGTTATGTTTATCTGGAATTACTTGATGGCACTTTACGGTTTTTATTGTTGGAATATATCACAGGCGTTGAGGTAAATTAGCTGCCAATCCTTTATTAACAATTCTCCCGCTCTGGCTTGAGGGCTAACGCCGATTTTCTTGAGCCATCCGGAATCAAAAACCTTGTTTATCATCTGGCGGGGATGGGAAAAACCTTTATGTAACAAGGTTTCCCATTCCCGCAATTCTTTTTCGTTTGGTGTTTTTTCGGCAATTTCCAATGACCAAATGGCGGAGTTTACTTTGGGGGCGGGGAAAAAAGAGCCGGGCGGAATTGTCTTTACAATTTTTGGCTCGCCGAAAAGTCTAACTAAATTAGATAAATAGGTGGCTTTGGGTGGCATAGCGCATAGTTTGAGCGCTACTTCCTTTTGAATTATCAGCGCCGTTCTTTTTATAGTGTGAGGGTGTCTGGCAAGGTAGTAAAGAATTAGGTGGATCAGCGGCGAGGTGATTTGGTAGGGGATTGATCCGGCTACTATGGTGGGAGCTGGTGACAGATCATCCCAGTTCAATTTGAGCACATCCTTGTTTAAAACCTCAACATTGACGGGAACTGTTTGCTGTAATTGCGCCAGTAGGTCAACATCAAATTCTATCGCGTATACTAATTTTGCCTTTTTAGCCAATTCTTTTGTGACCGTTCCTAATCCGGCACCTGGTTCCAGTATTATGTCTTTATCGCCAATCATGGCTGAGCCCACCAGTTTTTCCAGCGCCGCGCTGCTTCTTAAAAAGTTTTGTCCCAAGCGCTTTTTTGGTTGGTATTTTTGGTTTTCCATAATTTAGATGCTAACAAATTCTAAGCACTAAATCCTAAATACTAAACAATATCAAAATTCAAATTTATTAAATCCAAAACAAGAAGGGTTTTAACGTTTTGATATTTGTATTTTGAACATTTGGATTTGTTTAGAATTTAGAATTTAAATATTAGAATTTTATTATTTAGCGCTAAATTTATTTTTGTTACAGTAGTGTTTTACCAGTTACCAGTGACTAGCAACTAGCTACCAGTCTCTGGTACAAAAGGATTATCCATTATATAAATATCCACCCACCGGGCGCTCCACCAACCTTGACTTAC
>PEYW01000032.1 GCA_002774225.1 candidate division WWE3 bacterium CG08_land_8_20_14_0_20_43_13
AGCTCGCGTAGTATCATTAGAGAACGACATTTAAACCTATGGAATTTTGTCATCCTGAACGATTCGGCTGAGCTCATCGTCGAAGCCTTGTTTCAGGATCTAATACCCAGTAAGATTCCGAAATGAATTCGGAATGACAAACTACATACTTTGTCTAATATTATCGCGCACTCCCGCCTGCCGGACGGGCAGGAAAGTGCCTGCCTCACCGGCCGGCAGGCGCTATTCCATTAGCGCCGTGCGCGACCACTTTGTCATCCTGCCTGCCCATTTACCCGTTTACCCGCCTCTGGAGGGCATATGGTGGGCCTATGATGGGAGTCCCGCCCTTGGCGGGACGAAGGATCTCGAGATTCTTCACCCGCCTTTGGCGAGTTCAGAATGACATGGGAATCATCAAGACCCGGCCTTTGCAAAGGCCGGGTCTTGGCATTGCCGGAATGACGGCTAATCCTCCGTCATCTCCTGTCTGCCCGTTTTCCCGTTTACCCGCCTTTGGCGGGACGAAGGAATCCCATTTGAAGGAGATTCTTCACCCGCCTTTGGCAGGTTCAGAATGACGAGGGAATGGGACCCCTCCTCTTTACTTTGTTCAGGGTCAGAATGACAAGCGGGTTCAGAATGACATGGGGATCATCAAGACCCGGTCTTTGCAAAGACCGGGTCTTGGAACCGCTGGCGGGTTCGGAATGACATGGGGAACGGGGTTCTTCAATCGTTATTCGTTGCTCCTTCAGAATGACATGGGGATCATCAAGACCCGTCCGCCTTAGGCGGCGGATACGGGTCTTGGCGGAACAAAATATTGACCTATGTCGTACAATATAATACATTAGGACTATGTCAACTTTGCTTGTTTCTCAAATCAACCCTTTTTTGGAGTATTGCGTAATAGAAAAGGGTTTGTCCAAAAAAACGGTAGAAAATTACCGTCATTATTTGTTGGTGTTTAGAGACTGGCTTGAATCGGCTGGTTTGGGAACACTCTCCCCTATCCAACTTACACCGGAGCATATTTGGGATTATCGGGTGTTTCTTGCCGATAAATTAATAGAAGAAGAAACAGAAAAAACATTAAAGAGAGACACTCAAGCATATCACTTGGTAGCTCTGCGCGCTTTTTTGCGTTTTTTGGTTAAGCGTAAAGTACCTTGTCTTTCCCCAGACCATATTGATTTGCCTAAACGGGAGCCGCGGCATATCAAGTTTTTAAACCTTGATCAGTTGGAGTTGCTTTTGGCTCAACCCAAGTCGGATACCCTCACCGGTTTGCGCGACCGAACAATTATGGAAGTTTTGTTTAGCACTGGTTTGCGGGTAAGCGAGTTGGTTGGTTTGGATAAAAATCAAATTAGTTTTACTTCGGGGGAAATAAGTGTGACTGGAAAGGGGGGAAAAACGCGTCCCGTGTTTTTGAACGAGCGGGCGGTTTTTTGGCTGCGTAATTATATGCAATCTAGAAAAGACGAGGATTCGGCTATTTTTATACAAGAAGGCAATCGCCGCCGAAATAATGGGTCTAGGCGGCTTACCGCTCGAACGGTGCAGCGGATTATAAAAAAGTACGCCCAAGAGCTGGATTTAACGGTAAAAATTACGCCTCATACCCTTCGCCATTCTTTTGCCACTGACCTTCTTTCTAATGGCGCGGATTTGCGATCCGTTCAAGAGTTGCTTGGCCATGCCAGCGTGGCGACCACTCAAATTTACACCCATGTCACCAACAAGCAATTAAAAGAGGTTCACAAAAAGTTTCATGGAGGTTAGTTCTTTGATCTTAACCTTGCTATAAATGCAATTACGATAAGAGGAACGAACATAGCCACTTCTTTTAATAATACGCTAGGACCATCGCCACGCAGAAGCGGAAGGAATGCTTCCCATACAGTTCTTTCCTGGCCGTTATAAATATGCATCCCTTCACGAAGATAGAGTGGCTGTACCCAGTAATCTAAAATCAAGTGACATACCATTGCCAAACAAGTGATAGATGACCAGTGCCATGCCTTTTTTGGCCCTCTTTTTAATATCCAACGAATTCCTATGTAGATTATAAAAGTAACACCTGCGGCAAAGATGAGAGTATGAGTGCCTTGGCGGTGCAGGGAGAATATGGTTCCGCCGGAGATTAAACCTAGAGCTACATCAAAATCGGCTAAGATAGAGAAAAAAATGGCGTAAATTATTTGCAATGCCCATTCTTTAGCCAGCCTTTCTTTTTTAGCTGGCGGCTTGACGGCAAGACCAATGGTTGTTCCGGCTAAAATGTGGCCGATAATGGTTGACATAATTTGGCGCTTTATTCCTCTTCTTCTTTCTCCTCTTCTACTTCTTCCATTATTCTAGCGTCCACAAGTTCAAAAGAAGTAACAACATCGCTTTTGTCCAGCCTGATCACTCTTACTCCCGAGGTGTCCCTGGAGAGAAGGGGAAGCTCTTTTGCTCCTAGGCGAATGATTTGACCTTGGGCGGAAGTAACTATTAGATCAGGATCTTCTTTCTCCGGGTTGCCTACGACTCTTGAGTCTACCATAACCCCGGTTTTATCATTTATCCTCATTGTTCTAATTCCCCCGCCCGCCCTATTTTGAATACGGTAATGCTCAAGAGCGGTTCTCTTGCCGTAGCCTTTTTTACTAATAGTGACTATTTGGCTGTTGCCCTGCTGACCCTGCTTTACCACCTGCAACGAAACAAGCTGATCGTCTTCTTTAATGTTCATACCTTTAATTCCCGAGGCGGCGCGGCCCATGGATCTTACATCTTCTTCTTTAAAACGGATCGCCTGCCCACGCTGGCTGGTTAAAATTATCTCATCGTTTCCAGAGGTAACGGTTACCCAGTTTAACCGATCATTTTCTTTGAGTCCCATGGCGATAATGCCGGAATTGCGAATGTTATTAAATTCATCCAAAGCAGTCTTTTTAACCATGCCCTGGCGGGTGCCAAAAAAGAAGTAGCGGGAAGTTTGGTTTTTGGGTAAGGTAATAAAAGCGGTGATTTTTTCATCTTGAGCAATTCTAATAAGATTAACCGCCGGCGTGCCCTTCGCAACGCGGGATGACTCTGGAATGTCCCAAGCTTTAACGGTATAGACTTTACCCTGGTCGGTAAAGAAGTAAACATCGTCATGCGTGTTGGCAAGCCGAATATCCTCTACACTGTCCTCTTCTTTTAGTTTGGCCCCCTTTACACCCTTGCCTCCTCGACCCTGTTTTTTGTAAGTATCAATTGGCAAGCGCTTGATATAACTGGCGCTGGTAAGCGTGACCATAACTTCCTCCTCCTTTATTAGCTCCTCGTCAGCAATCTCGCCCAAGCCGTTGCTGTGTATTTTTGTTCGTCGTTTGTCGGAAAACCTTTCTTTTATTTCTAGCAGTTCTTCTTTTACTTCTTCTCTAATTCTTTGGATTGAGCTAAGCAGCGCTATATAATCGGCAATTGTGGCTTGAATTTGCGCCAGTTCTTCCTCAATCTTTTGCCGTTCCATGGCGGCTAGTCGGCGCAGCTGCATATCCAAGATAGCTTGGGCTTGAATATCGGATAGTTTGAAATTGCTGATCAATCTTACTTTTGCTTCCTCGGCAGTTGGCGAATTCCTTATAGTCTTTATAACTTCGTCCAAATGGTCAAGCGCGATCTTTAAGCCTAGGAGTATATGTTCTCTCTCTTTAGCTTTACCGAGCAAGTAAATAGTTCTTCTGGTTACCACTACTTGGCGGTGGCGTATGAATTCCTCCAAGATCATTTTTAGAGTTAACACTTTTGGCTCATTATTGACCAGCGCCACCATGTTGATTCCAAAAGAAGTGCGCAATTGGGTGTTTTTTAGCAGATTATTCAACACCATTTGCGGATTGCCACCCCTCTTTAGGTCAACCACTACCCGCAGTCCGTGCCGGTCTGATTCGTCCCGCAAATCGCTTATCCCCTCTACTTTTTTCTCTTTTACCAAATCGGCTATTTTAGCGACTAAAGTGGCTTTATTAACTTGGTACGGGACTTCGTGGACAATAATTCTGTATCCCCCGCCCTTTGTTTCCTCAATGCTGGTTTTGGCTTGCATCACAATGCTTCCTCGTCCGGTAGCGTAGGCGTTAATAATGTCCTTACGGCCAAATATTTCGCCGCCAGTAGGAAAGTCGGGGCCTTTTATAAACTTGACAATGTCTTCTAATCCAGCTGACGACTCAAAGTGATAAGCAGTTTGGGTGGTTAGTTGACCTTGGATTGGCGGTTCCTGTTCTGGATTATCAATTACATGGATAAGTGCTTCCATCACTTCGGATAAGTTGTGGGGGGGAATATTGGTGGCCATACCAACCGCAATTCCAGTTGCGCCGTTGAGAAGTAGATTAGGCAGGCAGGTGGGTAGAACCGTTGGTTCCAGGTAATCGCCAGAGTAGTTGGGCGCGAAGTCAACTGTATCCTTGTCAATGTCGGCTAGCAACGGGTCGGCAATTTTTTCCAGCCGGCATTCCGTGTAGCGCATGGCGGCGGCAGTGTCCCCGTCCATGGAACCAAAATTTCCTTGGCCGTCAATCAACGGATAGCGAAGGCTGAAGGATTGCGCCATCCTTACCAGCGCATCGTAAACGGAAGTATCTCCGTGGGGATGATATTTTTTTAGCACTTCGCCAATAACAGCGGCGCATTTTTGGTAACGGGAGCTTTTAGCCATTCCTTGGTCATGCATGGCGTAAATAATCCGCCGTTGTACTGGTTTTAGCCCGTCGCGGGTGTCTGGCAGGGCGCGGGCCACTATTACCGACATAGCGTAATTAAGGTACGCATTTTTCATTTCGGTAGTGATTTCCCTTGATACTATTTTTCCCTGTTGGAGATTTTGTTGGCCTTCAATGTTCTCTTGGGAATCGTTGCTGGTGTCGGTTGGTTGCTCGTTATCCATGTGTTTATGCTAAAAAATTGAATTAACGGAGTAAGTATATCAGATTGCAAGCGGAGAGAGAAGATGGGCAGTAAGCGCAATTATCTTTCCATGGCAATGAATTCTTCTAGATTACTCATAGCGTTTCGGCAGTAGGGTTTATTCGTATCTCCGTTTCTTGTGTATGCGCCGAGAAAGCAGTTTCCTCCGCATATAAAAACAAGCGGGCAGTCTTGGCATTCTTTTAGATAGATAGACTGCCTGTTTTTGAGCAGTATTATATTCTTACGGTTCCATTTTAACTTGGGATAATATCTTCCTAAAGAGAACTTCGCTATGCCAACAACGCACTTGCCGCCGTAAATTTGACCATCGGGAGAGAATGTTAGGGAGTATGGGGGACATCCCCTCCTGTAAATTGTTGTTGGGACAATTCTCTTACCGCTGGTCAGATTAGTCCAATTGGTTGTGTCAAGCGGGGGCGGTGGGTAGTTATAGGTTTACCTATGGGGCGGGGGCCGAAGGCCCCCGCCCCTAAAGGTTTTTAAGGAACTTACGAACATCTTACAGTATTTTAATCTTCATTTGCGCAGTTCATACCAAAAAAGGCTTGTTCTTTACCTCCTAATCGTGGTCAATGCCCTCCTTTTCTAATTAGCCATGTTAAGTCAATATTGTTTTGCGTAGCCCAATCCTGCAACTCCTGCCGCTGCTCCTGATTCTTTTGGTGTTTTTGTTCCTGTGTCAAATTCTGCCAGTTACCTTGGTTTTGCTCTCTTTGATCTTTAATCTGCCGATGTTTTTCCAGAATTAAATTCTTTTGTTCCTCGGTCAATTGGCCATCGGCAACCGCCTGGTTTAATCTTTCCTCAAAGTTTGTTTCCATTTGTTGCTGGCGCTCCTGCCGGTCCTGCTCAAACACGGCCTGCACATCCGCTTCGTTAAGCCCAAATTTTTGCGCTAATTTTTGAATCAGGTCATCGCGTCCATTTTCGAAACCCTGTGCTTTGGCCCGGTAAACCCCTAGAGCAACTGTGCCCACTAACGCCAAAGAAAGTCCGGCAATCACTAAGATTCTTTTGCTCATGAATATCACCTCCTGTATATTTAATTAGAGCTTTAGCTTACCTGTTCAATCTGAAGAAAGTCTTAAGGATTGCCGGTTCGGCTAAATTGCTCCGTGGGATTGAGTTGGATATTTTCGGCAGTTACGGTTCCGTCTTGGTTTTCCTGACCAAATACCGCCACTGTCTCCCCTACTGCTAGATCTTCTTTTGCAGCTTCGCTGGCTTTGTTAATTTGGGTTTTTTCGGAAATGACTACTATCTTGCCGCCGCCATCAGCTGTTTTGACAGTAATTGAGTTGTCATCGGCGCTAATAATTTCTCCGCTGACCGATCCGCCTACCCCCCGTCCCATTTGTCCTCTAGTCTGTTCGTTATTTTGACCAGCACCCATCCGCACGGCGTTTGGTTGAGCAAAGTCGGCTCTAACTTTATTCTTTTGATAGTAAATGCCGCCAAAGAACCCACCAGCACCTACTCCAGCGCCGCTATTGGCGGGAGATCTTAATGGCGATAGTCAAGTTGATATTGCTGATTTAGTTATTGTTGGGGTGAATTTTGGCACCGGCAATTCCGCTGGTGATGCTAACAGGGACGGTTGGGTGGATATCGCTGATTTAGTTATTGTTGGCAGTAACTTTGGTAAAACTTCACTTTAGAGTTTTTTGAGATAACGAAGAAAGCCGCTAGGCCTCTTGGCCGACAGGCGCGGTTGGGTCTGTGCATAAATCTTGCCGATTGGTATGAAGAGAGGCTTTAGTAAATAAAAATCCCCACTAATGTCGTTGGTTGCCAAAAGCAGCCAATACTTTAGTGGGGAAAAAGGAAATTCGTTTGGAAGGCATGTTTGTAAGTCAGCCGGAAAACTCTGCCTTTCTCATCATCTCTTCCGCGCATTTCTGGCAAGTAACGTCGCTGAAGGGGCAGTTGACGCAGTCCGGCCATCTTCTTTGAGTAGCGCATCCTTGACAACAGCTATTACGGCTGTAGCAAATTTCACATACCCATTTTTGGCAGAGAACGCATTGTTCAAGATCTTTTGGAAGGTTCCAATTCGTCTCCCACCAAGTAGTTGCCTCAGGTCCAGAACCTTCACGGTGCATAACTTTCCTAGGACCTGTAGGAAGATGGCCACATATGTAGCATTTACACTTTCCCTGAAGTTCGTGGAGTTTTCTTTGGTACTCCCGCTCCTCTGCCTCTTTTTTCCTTCTTTCTTTCTCCCTTTCTTTCTCCGCTTCTCTTTTATTTCTTTCAATACTGAACCTGCCAAATCTCTCTTTCCAGTCGCTCATTTTGGTCTCTCCTTATGTAGAAAAGAAAAGCTGTAATACCAAAGATCCCAAAGAAACACTTTTTAAGCCGGAGTAGTAAGAAAAGCTGGAGTGAGAGGGTGTGGTTGGGAAAACTCCAATTCAGGAGGACTTGGCCATCGCCTCTCACTCCGTAGAACGTTACGCGCAAGCTACTTGGGATCGGGATCTGGCCCAGATAGTGCGTCGGGATCTTGGCAAGGACTGCGTCCACCGGTGTTGTCAAAGTTTGAATTGCCCGCCAAAGCATCTCGTCTATCTAGGAAGACACGGCCGTCTACAGAAGTGAAATAGGTGTATCCTCTACCCCGACCACCGTGTCCACCTCTGTTGCCCCTATTGCCAGAACCTCGTCCTGAACCTCTGTCCCTTTGCGACATGGTTACCTCCTTTCCTTGCGAACACATACGCATAAAGGTGAGCTATTTTCCCTCTATCCTCCTGACCTAATTTAACCGTACCTTAAATATATACATATGTCAATATGTATATTTGTGGGTTGATGGGTGTGCGTACTCACACTATTTATGTTACAATCACTGATAATTCACAGGATTTATGCACCTTCGCAGAATAC
>PEYW01000047.1:0-7123 GCA_002774225.1 candidate division WWE3 bacterium CG08_land_8_20_14_0_20_43_13
ATCTAATACCTAAGAAGATTCCGAAATGAATTCGGAATGACAAACTACATACTTTTAAACTACGTTGTCTAATCAAGACTCACCCTAGAGAATACGCTAAAATCAGAAAAACTTAATTTAACAAAGTGTACTGAATGTATTGAACCAGGACATTTGATTGCGCGGGTCGTTAAAGACTGGTAACCTTGCTATATATGGTTAGATTGTCCGTGTCAAAAATATTTAAATACCCATTTGCTCTTTCCTGCCTCGCCGCACTGTTTATAACCATCCCACTAACTGCTTTCTTTAAACTAAAAAAAGAATTAAACAACCCATTACCAAACTTAGATGTTCTCGGAGCAGCTCAAATAGAAAACATTCCAATTCCTCCTGATGCCTGGGTTAATAGCCTCAATCAAACCCTACTAGTTAATCAAGTTAATTATCTCACCTATCTTAATAACCAAGAATTGAGTCAGTTCTACACCAAAGAATTGGGAAAAGAACCAAAAGAAGTGAGCGGCGGAAATTGGCAGTGGACATTAGAAGAAAATAAAAACCTAGAAATTAATTTAATCACTCAACCCCAAACAACCCAGATTTTGGTACAGGCGGTAGTAAAGAACAAAATCTAAAGAGCGGGACCGGCGCCTCTCAAATACACTGCTTGCCAGGGACGGTAAATACTCACAAAAGTATCATTTTGCAAAACTTGATCGCCGCGAACAACTTTTCTGCCAAAGGATACTTTTGCTCCCCATGCCGCCCAATCAACTTGGATAATCTTACCGCTTGGCAAAGTCGGGTCGTCTTGATAAAGAACGGCGGGAGGGGGAACTTGATAGTGAATTATTGGCTCGCTAATAGTTACTTGCCGCCCATCATCCATTCCATACAAATAGAAAATCAACTTTTGCTCCTGCGGCAAAACCTGGGTCTGCAATAACAAATAACCGGAAGTATCGTTGATAAATTTTAGATCCACCGAGGGCTGAAAAACAGTGGCGTCTATGCCCACTGGCGGTTCGTAATAATGAACGCGATAGTCGTGGGCAAATCTTTGGGTAATTGGCAAACCAGCGTCCAACGCCGCCCGGAACATAGTAGTGGAAACTTGGCACATACCGCCGCCTATCCCTAACACAGTGCGCCCTTGAGAAATAACATAAGCGGATTTATAACCAGTTTTGTCAGTAACTTCACCAACACTCTGATTAAAAGAAAACTCCGTCCCCGGAGCGATCAGTAAACCGTGTAATCGAGAAGAACCTAGAGACAGATTGTAAATCCGGTTAGCGGACGAGCCGGCAAAATTAGACTCCCCCAAACCAACCAATTCTTGAAGACCCCAAGGATTAACCTGTTGAGGAGGAGCTGGGATTTGGTATGTAACAGGCAGTTCTAAAATTAGTTCTTCCGGGGACAGTTCAGATGATTCCACCAAAGATGACAATGACGAAAGCAAGACCGGCTCGTTTAAAATTTGGCCTTCTTTTGAAGGCAAAAACAAACCGACACGGATTTTACTTGGGTCAGACTCATCCGGATTTTCAAGTTTGTAAGTTTCGGTCTGCGGATCTCTGTTTATTGATATAGCAAGCTGATTTACATAAGAACTAAGATTGACGATATTAGCTTTAGCCAAGAGAATAGGTTTGAGTGAGTAATCCAAATAAGCGTAAAAATCAATAAAGCTCAACAGCTCTTGCTTAGTAATTACTCGACTAAACTCCTTACCCAGCGATAAACTCACCGGCTTGTTAACCAAGGATTGGACTCGGGAGAGAATTTGCGGCCAATCCAATTCCGAATAGTTTACCGGAAGCAGGTATTCCTGCCCTTGTATAGTAAAAGAAAAACTCTCCAAAGCTAATTTCATTTGTTCTTCCAGGGCTTGGCGGTCAAGAATTTGTCCGGAGCCGGCGTTAACCACCACTTGTCCGTTAATAAGGGACAGCACCGGCTGGACGGTCGGCGAATCAGGCCGGGCAGCCACATCTAAACTCAAGGCGGCTAACCCTCCGGGGGAAAAGGACAAAACCGGCTCTTTAGAAAAACCGAAACGCCAAGCTAACCATTTTTCTTTTAAATTATTGAGAATATTTTTTGAGCGGCCAACACTCAAAACCGCATTTGCTGTTTGAGCTGAATCGTAATTAAATCCATAATCAGTTAGATTAAAAAACAGGGTTTTTCCTCCAAAATCAATTCGCAAAGAAGGATCTTTAAAATTGCTAAAATAATCAGCTAATTCATTCTCCAACTGCTCGCGTGAACGGTTGCCAAGAGACAACGGGCCAATCCGCACTCCCGGGTAGCTCTTATTCAAGTAAGCGGCGTGATAAGAAACAAAAACCGTTACCGGAAAAAGCAACAAAAAGTAGCCTGCCGTCTTGGTAACAAACGCCAGCCTCTTATGGCTTGTAAATAATTTTTTGAATTGGAACCTCGCCACAACTAATTAGGGAAAATATCCGGGCGCGCTTTCACAAAAAACTTGCGCCTCATACTCAAGCATAGTAACATCAGTCAAACGCCAAGCGCCAGAATCTAAACCGGCTTTTTTCGACAAGTGAGATAAAAATTCAACCGGTTCAAGCAACTCTTCCCAAACTTGAGGCAAAAAAGTGGCGAGACGGTCACCGAGACGCAAAACAATACCCGGATGTTTCTTGGATAGGTAGGACAAAAGCTGATCTTGCCCCGCGTAAACTAAGGGTTGCGGCGTTGTTAAAACAGAAACTTCAAAAATAACCTTTTCTAGTTCAACCGGCCGCAGCATAGGAAAACGGGAGTCTTCAAAAGCGGCGGCTAAAGCATTGTGTATTACCGCTAAATAGAGCGGTTCTTTGGGAAAGATGCAACCAACGCAGCCGCGCAGTTGACCGGCCGTGGTATGCAAACTCACAAAACATCCCTGTTCTTTTTGCAGCTCCGGGTAAGGCACATTTTTTGGAGCAATTTGAAGAAGAGAAGCTTTTTGAAAAGAATATTCCACCGCCCGCCTGGCTAAGAAAAGAAGGTAGCGCTGTTGGGGTTCGGTCAATGGTTGCATACATATGCATAATACCACATCAATTCTGCAGCGGCGCCATTTTCTCCTCCGGTGAACAGGCATGGCATCTCAAATATTGACGGTGGGGATTCTAATTCTTCTCAAGGTAGTCACGAGAAAAACCCCCAACACCCATAACCCACCACTGATGAACAGTCGCCGGTGGAAGCGGCAGAAGTCCCGTAAGCCAATCGTTGAACTGACCAGCCAAACTTTTGCGCTAAATAGATCGCCAACCCAATCCCGGCGGCTCCGCACGAATTAACTTTGAAAAGATCTTCCAAAGCCAGCGACTCAATAATCGCCGAAGAAACATTGTCAACCATCTCTGCTTGGTTTTGAGGCAAGTAGTGGCTCAAATCAGCGCTTACTACCAGCAAATCGTTTTCCTGATCCCATTCATTAAATACGGCTCCATAAACAGCCAAAGAAGATGAATTAATTAAAAGAGGCAAAATAGAGAATTTGGAAAAGATTGTCTGCAAAAAAGGTACCTGCACTTCCAGACTATGCTCCACTTGATGGACTTGGTTATTCAACAAAAAATATGGCTGATCAGGACACTCGCTAATTAAAACTTCTCCCAAAGGGCTGTTCCAAGCAGAAAAATCCTGCGATAGAGCCTTGTCCAAAGGAACCAAAACACGATGCGATGGACCAACTAGCCATACTCGCCATGTTTTATTCGTATGACCACATTCCCGTAGAAATCTATATCCAAAAGCAGCGGTTGAACCAGAAAATTGGTACCCGGCGTGAGGAACAACCACCGCCGCCGGTTTTGACGGCAATTTTGCCAAAGATGCTTTCGCCAAAAAATCAAGAACCATCGCTTGCAACTGATGGGGATCACTTGGATAAAAACTGCCGGCAAAAGATGGCTCCCTTGTCATATATCTAACTCCAAACTCCGGGAAGAACAGCCCCGCAAAAGCGGCATTCTCCTCGGCTGGCTAGGCTATTCTGAACTAAATGGAAACTGGAACGGGACAACAGAACTTTAGAACATTTGGAACAGCTTGTTGACACTAAACCACCGTCCCTCAAATTACCCGGGTAAACAAATTTAAGTCCCGCCTTTTTACCAATTTCAGCGGTCTCTTGAATCTTAGCCGGCGGGGTAGGCGGTAATGTTTCCATTTTATAAGCAGGGTAAAAGGCGCTCACATGCCAAGGAATATCCACGCTAACGCTAACAATAAATTCGGCGATATCTGTTAACTCCCGAATACTGTCGTTGAGGCCATGAATAACTAAAGTAGTCAATTCCAACCAAATTCCTTTTTTAAAAACGGATTTAATGTTTTCTAAAACCGGCTCCAAGGAAGCTCCGCAATAATCGCGGTAGAAATCTTGACGGAAAGATTTTAGATCAATGTTGGCCGCGTCCACGAACTCCCCCATCATTCCTAAAGTCTCATTAGAGAAGTAGCCATTGCTCACCCAAATATTTTTTAGACCTTTTTCTCTAGCCAAAATGCCAATATCGTAAGCATATTCAATAAAAACAGTCGGCTCGTTGTAGGTGTATGAAATTGAAGGTAAGTCTCGCTCTTTGGCAAAAGCGACGATCTGGGCTGGAGAAATGTAATCATCAGCAAAATATTCACCCACATCGGACAGTTTTGGCGCCTGACTGGTAGTCCAATTTTGGCAAAATGAGCAGGAAAAGTTACAGCCTAATGTGCCAAGCGACAATGTCTTGGTACCAGGCAGAAAGTGAAAAAGCGGCTTCTTTTCCACCGGATCCACTGCCAAACCGGTCGGGTATCCATACACAGATAATTCTCCTTCGCCATCTCTATTTAAACGCACTCCGCACCGCCCACGGGCACCGGGAGACAGAGAGCATTTATGACAGCAAGCACAGCAAGCAATCAAATTTCCTGAAGATTTTTTAAAAAGAAGTTTTTCCCTCATATGGCAATTCTACCTCTATTGAAAATTCATCTGTTGACTGGTTACAAAAAAATAAAAATCTGGTTATATTATTGTTATGCCTCCAAAAAATAAAAAACAAAAGAAGAGGTTTTTAATTACAATTCCTATTGCGATAACAGCCTTTCTCGTGCTTTTGGCGGCCTTCCTACGCGCAACCGGCCCTCTAACATGGCTCACCGGCAAACAATTACTATCTAAAAAAATTGTAAATACCATTAACCAATCAACCGGGCAATGGCAATCACCTGCAAAAGAGGCTTTCTTTAATAACCAGCCCCTTTCTGTACCTACCGGATCGCCAACTTTAGCAGAGAGAAATCAAAAAGTTCTTGCCGATACTGAAGAGGAAAAATGGATAGAAATAGATTTGAGTGAACAAAAATTAAGGGCCTGGGAAGGAAATCGTTTAATTTACGAATTCGTAGTTTCTACCGGCACCAAGTGGACGCCAACGCCAATCGGCGAGTATAGAATATGGATTAAACTACGGTATCACGATATGCAAGGCGGATCAAAAGCTTTTGGCAATTACTACTATCTCCCCAATGTTCCTTTTGTTATGTATTTTTACAAGGGTTACGGTATTCACGGCACTTACTGGCATAATAATTTTGGCAATCCCATGAGCCACGGGTGCGTCAACCTAACAACCCCAGACGCCGAGAAGCTATTTTGGTGGGCGATGCCTCCTTACCAAACAGGCAGTTGGGCAACACGAGCCAGCGAACAAAACCCGGGAACAAGAGTAGCGGTACATGAGTAAAACCAAGAACCACAGTACCGTCCCTATTCGTATGTTTTTCAAAGTCGAACCAAACTTCTGGCAAAAGGCCGACTTTAAAAAAAGTAGACATATTGTCGTGAGAATGACTCGTTTCTGGATCAAAAAGAGAGATGCAAGCTGCTCTCTTTGGTCATAAAAGAACTAAATCACGACGAGTCCGGCGATCCTGTGGATGAAATGGATCGAGTTCACCTTGGTTGGCGAGGAATGTCCAAAACAGCCAGGTTGGCCAGTTGGAAAGTACTCACCAAAGATACTGTTTCCATCGTCTTAGAGATGATGGAAAAGATGGAAATTACTTGACCCCATCGGCCGGTTTTTAGACACTTTACGGTGTCTGAACACCGGCTAAATTTTTATTTTAAAGGTATTTTCTACCGCGATATGTCAACAAACAGCCTATCAAAGATCCATGCAATTTTTAGCGCCATGCTATAATTCTTCCATGCCATTAAAATTCGGCACTAGCGGTTTGCGAGGCTATAATCAAGATTTAACCGACTGGCAGTGCTACTTGTTTACTAGCGCCTACCTCCAATATCTAAAACAAACGGGATTGACTAAAAGCCAAGTAGCGGTCGCCGGCGATTTTAGACCCAGCACCCCTCGAATTATCCGAGCCGTCAAAGAGGCAATTACTGATTTTGGTTACGACTTTTTTTACGGCGGCATTTTGCCCACTCCCGCCATCTCCCTATTCGGATTCACCAATCAAATTCCCAGCATTATGGTTACTGGCAGCCATATCCCCTACGACCAAAACGGAATAAAATTCAATCTACCAGCCGGTGAAATTCTTAAAAAAGATGAGCAAGCGATTACCCAGATCCAACAACAATTATTCAAGAGTAATACTCAAATCAAAAAATTTAACCAAGACTTTTCCGGCAAGTATCAACCCCAACTTACCGATCAGCCAATCACCGAAGCTAAAGACTTATACATTTACCGCTGCCTTGAATTCTTCCCGGCCAATTGCCTAGCCAATACAAAAATTGTTTTTTACCAACATTCCTCGGCCGCCAGAGAAATTATTCCCCATATCCTGGAACAGCTCGGAGCCGAAGTGATACTAGCTGAATTTAGTCATGATTTTGTCCCAATCGACACCGAGGCGGTTAAACCGGAGGACGCTGCTAAAGCCGCAAAATGGCAAATTCAATATCAACCTAACGCCATTATGTCTACCGACGGCGATGGCGATCGCCCGCTATTATTTAACGAAAGGGGGGAGTTTGTAAGACGTGATTTGCTGGGAATAATCACCGCCGACTTTTTGCGGGCGGATTCGGTGGTAACTACCATTAGCTGTAATAGCGCCTTAGAAAGATGCGGTAAGTTTAAGGATACCCGCCGGACCA
>PEYW01000047.1:7199-8115 GCA_002774225.1 candidate division WWE3 bacterium CG08_land_8_20_14_0_20_43_13
AGCTAATGGCGGCTTTTTAACCGGAACAAATTTTACCATGTTCAATAAAACTCTAACCGCCCTGCCAACTCGAGATGCCGCTCTGCCGCTAATTGCCAGTTTGGTAATGGCTAAACAAAATAAAACAACTCTGTCAGAATTGGTTAAACAACTACCTCAAAAGTTTGTTTACAGTGACAGCCTAAAACCCTTCCCTACCGAAAAAAGCCAATCAATAATCCAAGCGATTGAACAAGCGCCGAATAACAAAGAAAAGGCCGCCGAATTGTTTAATCTTAAAATAAAGATCAATAAGATTGATTTTACCGACGGAGCAAGAATTTACCTAGCTGACGACACAATTGTTCATATTCGCCCCTCCGGCAATTCACCGGAACTGCGGACATACAGCGAAGCGGACAGTCTTAAAAAGGCCGAACAATTAACCCAGTCTACCCTCGATCAGCTAGTTCGCCTAGCATATTGATATAACGCGTCTGCGCAGATCGCGGCTTTTTTGAAGGAAGGATGGGTAATTTGCAAGAACTGGATGGGCATTAAGGCTTTGACCCATCTTAAATTGATCGATCATGTAATCCAACTTAATATCAACTCCATTTAACAGGCTGGTGTTTTCATAACAAAGGTATAGGGGTTTTGGTATACTACTAGAAATATGAGCAAAGAAAATACTCCACATGTAGAAGATACAGCCTCCAGCAACCCCACTCCCGATAGTGAACCGGTTTCCTTTGCTGGCAAAATAAGCAGAAGAAAACTTTTAATAGGAGGAGGGGCGGCCGCTGCCGGACTGATACTTGCCACAGATAAGGTAATTTCAAGTGCCCAAGGAAAAGTAGAGACGATTTTAACCCCAAGACCACTCGAACAGCAAGAAGCATGGCTTGAGGAAATCACCCTAGACAAAGAACACAAC
>PEYW01000048.1 GCA_002774225.1 candidate division WWE3 bacterium CG08_land_8_20_14_0_20_43_13
GGAATGGCTTTTTGATTGGACCGGCCCAGTATTGCCGGAAGGTGCTAGTCAACTTGTGGCCACTAAAGATAACCCGGGAACAATTGTTCAAGTAATCGAGTAAGGAGAGAAAAATGGAAATGGAGTTAGTGGTGCCTTTTGTCAGCGGTCTTCTTGTAGAAAATGGTCGTGTTCTCTTGGGTAAACACCCCATCCAAGCGAAAGTCTACCCAGGGTTCTTTGACCTTCCTGGTGGAAAAATCGAGCCGTGCGAAAGCGTAGAGGCTGCCCTGCGAAGAGAGATCGGGGAAGAAACAGGGTATACGGTAAAAGCGTTTTTACCACAACCGCTGGCAGTTTTTCATTTTCATAGAGGCGTTATGTTATCAACAGCCACAAATGCAAATACAGGCTTGGGAATTTGCTATGTAGTTAAAAGGTGGTCTGGACAGTTTAAAGGCAGTGAGTTAACCAATTGGGGATGGTTTGATGTTTCTCTCACCCTTGGCTTAAAACTTACTCCTTGGACAGATTATTACATTAGATGTTACCTGGCAATTTTCTAATTGACTGTGCCGCTTGGCCTACGCTAAGCGGCTTTTACTTCTTCCGACTGGTCAACGCTATAGCCGCCAATCTTTGTTCTTCTTAATTGGCTAATGTAACCGTAAACATCCAGTTTGTTACCTAAATCATGGGCCAAAGAACGAATATAAGTTCCTGAAGAACAGGCAATTCTCAACTTAGCCCAGGGTAACGAACCTTCGATCAAAGGACAAAACTCAAGAAGATCAATTCGAGTTATTGTAACCTTTCTCGTTGGCAAAACAAGTTCATCACTCTGGCCGGCGCGCGCGTATTCATAAAGTTTTTTGCCTTTAAACTTAACGGCCGAGTACGCCGGAACAGTTTGCTTTATTAAACCAGTAAAACCAACTAGCTCTTTCTTAACCTTCTCTTCGCTAAGCTGGCCTAGTTTATCTATTGGGCACTCCGCTATTATTTCTCCCTGTGAATCATAGCTGTCTCGCTCTTGACCAAAAGTTACCGTGGCTTCATACTCCTTATCCAGCTTCATAAAGTTCGACTGTTGTTTTGCAGCATTGCCAGCCAGTATAATCAGCAGGCCGGTAGCTAAAGGATCAAGAGTTCCCGCGTGGCCGACTTTTTTTATGCCTAGTTTTTTTCGATAATAGTCAACCACATCATGACTAGTCATTCCACAAGGCTTGTCGGCCAAAATAATTTGAGAGTTATTATTCATAAACTTTGTATCTTTATACTTTTCACCTTATATTTTATACTAAAGCGGTATGCTTTACTCACAGCTTTTTGGTAAAACCGTCCGCAATGCCCCAGCCGAAGCCACTCTTGCCAGCCATAAATTGCTTCATCAAGCCGGTTACATTAGAGATTTGTCCGCCGGGCGCTACAGTTTTTTGCCTCTCGGTCAGCTGGTAAAAGAGAAAATAATTAAAATAATTGATCAAGAAATGGAAAGAATTGGCTCACAGCGAGTAAGCACCCCCACCCTTCATCCCATAGAATTATGGGAAGCCACCAATCGAGATAAAGCTTTTGGGCAGGGATTAATGAGAATAAAAGACCGGCGCGGGAGCGAATTTGCTCTTGGTGCTACCGCCGAGGGAGTAATGGTTGACCTAGTGAACAAATTTAACCCTTCTTACAAAGACTTGCCAATCGTTATTCATCAGTTTAGCGAAAAATTCCGCGACGAACTGCGGGCTAGAGGAGGATTAGTGCGAGTGCGAGAATTCACCATGAAAGACGCGTACAGTTTTTGCGCCACCAAAGAATCGCTGGAACAAGTATACGAGCAAATGAAACAAGCTTACATGCGTATTGCCGAAAGATTATCTATCCCCGTTGTGATGGCGCAAGCAATAAGCGGCGCGATTGGGGGGAAAACCTGCCATGAGTTTTTTTACCTAACATCTAACGGCGAAGACACAATTATTCGCTGCGGCTCCTGCGGTTACACCGCCAATGCCGAAGCCGCCCAATTCTTGAGACAAGATATAAACTCAAAGGAGGAAGAAAAACCGCTTGCCGAAGTTCTCGCTCCTAATACTGTTACTGCTCAACAAGAAGCAGGTTTTCACAAGATCAATCTAAATCAAGTCCTAAACTGTGTTATTTACAAAAAAGCCTCGGGAGAATATATCGGGGCTTTAGTTTTGGGCGACCATCAAGTCAACGAGGCCGCTTTAGCCGAGTCTGTTGGAATTAGTCTTGATGAGCTAACCCCAGCCACCGAGCAAGAGCTAAAACAATTGGGAACAACAAGAGGGTACGCCTCTCCGATTGGCCAGGTTTTACAAGGAAAAGTTCGCTTTTTTGGCGACAGCGCTTTAGAATTGGCTAAGAATTTGGTTACCGGCGCAAATAGAGAAGATGTTGATTTGATTAACGCTAACCTTGGCCGAGATTTTAGCGTAGAAAAAATCGCTCCAATTGCTCAAGCGCAAAATAGGGACAGTTGCCCCGAATGCCAAAAAGGCGTTCTAAAAGCGGACCGAGGTATTGAATTTGGCCATATATTTCAGCTTGATCATTTTTACACACGGCCTCTGAAAGGAATGTTTGTAGATATGGATGGCCAAGAAAAAGCTATGTGGAATGGTTCTTACGGTATTGGCATTGGCCGGGCCATGGCCTGCGCGGTGGAGGCTAGCCATGATGAAAAGGGAATAGTGTGGCCCAAGGAAATAACTCCTTTTCAAGTTCATCTTGTTTCTTTGGGAACAGACGAAAAAATAAAGCGGGAAGCAAGCCAATTATATGACTATTTAGAAGAAGATGGCTGGCAAGTCCTTTGGGATGATCGGGAAGAGTCGGCTGGAGTAAAGTTTAACGATGCTGATCTAATCGGAATACCTGTAAGAGTCGTTATTTCCCAAAAATCTTTAGAAAAGGGCGGATTTGAATTCAAAGAACGAACCGCTAATAATAATCAATTTTTAACAAGTCAGCAACTTGCCAAAACCCTCAAAAAGCTATATAATAACTAACCTAAATTATTTTGTCCTTCCTGCCGGCAAGTATATTTATGTTGTTGGCAGATTTTTGGCGCAAAATAAAATCTAACCGCAAAAACCAGGTTTTCCTTGGTTTATTTATAGTTTCCTCCATTATTCTAAACCATTACTTAATGAGAGAATTTTTTGGGTTGTACAGCCTTCAAGTCGCCATAATCTTTTGGCTTATTTTGCTGGGACTGCCGGTTTTTATCGCCTCCAAGCTTGCTAAACTGCTTCGCCGTTTTAGTGAAAGAGTATTTTAATACTGCTTTCCTGAATACTCCATGTTATTCTGACTTCTCCTCGTCATTCTGCCTACCCGTTTACCCGCTTACCTGCCTCTGGAGGGCATATGGTGGGCCTTTGGTAGGAGCGCGGCGAAGAATCTTCACCGGATCCTCGTCCGCCTGAAGAATCTCATTCGGTTAAGATTCTTTGAGACTCTCTTAAGCGAAAGAGAGAAATAGCCAATCAATCAGCAAGAATTGTATTAAAATTAATGGTAAAATAAAGGTTGAAAATTAGCTTATCCACTATCGCAGAGGGATCGCATACCTGCCTGCCGGCAGGCAGGGTGGCCGAGTCCTCCCGCCGCGGCGGGACGGGGTTGGAGAGCGTGTTAATTTTGTTCTATAGATTATTTTTAATAATGTTACGGAGGGATCGCATAGTGGCCGAGTGCGCGCGCTTGGAGAGCGCGTATGCCGCAAGGCATCGTGGGTTCAAATCCCACTCCCTCCGCCAGTTGGGAAATTGTTTGTCATGCTAAATTATGAAAGGTTTTATTAACTTTATTCGGGAACAAGGCGTAATGGGGCTGGCTACAAAAAATTAGCCATTCCTCGTTCTTTTACTTCTTTTAACAAATCTCCCACCTTGTCAGCTTTGCTCTTTGGTATTATCAGTAAAGCATCATTTGTATCAATAACAACTAGATCTTCCAGTCCGTAGGCGGCAATAATCTTTTTGTTGTTGGCGCACTTAACAATACTCTCTTTAGAATTAAGCGCCACAATATTTTTGCCATCTTGATAAACCTCTCCGTTTTTGGAAAAAAATTCGTACAAAGAATTCCAGGTACCTATATCCGTCCATCTAAAGGGAAGCAAAATAATGTAGGCATCGGGAAATATATGTTTGGTTACTTCCTCGGTCGCCCCGGAAGCCATGGTTGAATAGATTTCATCAATCGCGGATTGGGGGCCGCCGCTAACAATAATATCCCTTATCTTCATTAATGCTTGATGCCAGTCTTGCCTGTGATTTTTGTACGCCTCCAAAGCCAATTCCGCGTACCAACACACATGATTGCTATGAGTGGCGACGCGGGAATCTTTGATCAATTCTTTTGTTTTTTCAAAATCGTCCGCTCTTGGTATAAAACTGTCAACTCTATATATTTGGAGATTACTGGAGATATCTAACTTTTCGCCTAGCTTAATGTAATCAATACCCATAATGGGATAAGCGGCTTTAATTCCTCCTGTCACCATCTTCTTATCGCTAACGACCAGCTTTTCGGCCTCGCCAATCATGTCCAAGAACGACTCTTCCGGCTGTCTTATACAATCCGGCTGAATTAGCATAAAGGGTTCGGTTGGATATTTAACAGTCATCATCACAAAAGCAAAACCCTCACCCGGGCCTCTATTTTTGGCAAAATCCGGTTCCAAAAAATAATTTTCTTTAGGGATATTTGGCGCTTGCCGGCTAACAATACCAGCGTATTTGTTTTTGGTGGAGATGATAATGTCTCGCGGGTTAAATCTTTTTTGTAGAGTGTTTATTGTGTCGCAAAACAAGGATTGATCGCTAATAATGTTTTGAAACTGTTTAGGAAAGCTTTCGCGGCTATAAGGCCAAAGTTTTGTTCCTTGTCCACCAGCGGTGACAATTAGTTTCATATATTCTATTTAAGCATATTTAACATAAAACTGTAAGACAAAATACAAAAAGGTGCTGTTAACAGAATTATCTGCTAAAATTATCAAATATACATAGCTTATGAATCAAATAAAAATAGTTGTTGGATACCCGCCTATCAATAGTCAAAAAGGAACTCCTCTGTTATCGCAAAATAGGCAATTTCAGTATTTTAACAACCCTACCTATATTTACCCAATGATACCGGCTTTTGCGGCCACTATGTTGCAATGGGCTGGTTATAGAGTAAATTGGATGGATGGAGTTGCTCAAAAAAAGAGTTACGAGGCATGGGAAAAAGAGCTCCTAGAGCTGGCTCCCGATTTTTTAATTTTAGAAACTAAGGCGCCGGTAGTAAAGAAACACTGGAAAATCATCAATAAACTAAAAACGGCTGCCCCAAACTTAAAAATCGTTTTGGTAGGCGATCATGTAACCGTCTTTCCCTACGAGTCTTTTGAAAATAGCCTTGTGGATTATGTAATAATCGGCGGCGATTACGATTTTGTGGCTGTTAATCTTCTCAATCACATAAATAATAATCAGAATCTTGAAGGTGGGGTTTACTGGAGAAAATCGGATCAGGCAATAAAACACGAAAATCCTTCTTTCTTTTCTTTGAAGATGGGGGAACAAATAGCTAACTCCGGACCAGCTTCTCTGGCGCACGATCTTGACGAACTGCCTTTTATTGACCGCGATTTAACGCAGTGGCAACTTTACGCCTACGATAACGGCAATTTTAAGTATAAACCAGGAACCTATGTCTATTCAGGCCGGGATTGTTGGTGGGGAAAATGCACTTTTTGCGTCTGGGCGCACACGCTTAATCCCTTTGGCAGCTACCGTAGCTTTAGCGCTCAAAGATTGTTTGATGAAGTTAAGTATTTGACCGATAAGTATAAATTCAAGGAGATTTTTGATGACGCCGGCACTCTTTTTGTTGGGCAGAAATTAAAAGATTTCTGCCAGTTAATGATAAAATCCGGCTACAACAAAAAAGTAACGCTAGGATGTAATATGCGTTTTGACGCCCTAACGAGCCAAGATTGCCAACTTATGAAACAAGCTGGATTTAGAATGGTCTTGTATGGAATGGAGAGCGGCAATCAAGCAACTCTTGACCGTGTAAACAAAGGGCAAAAGGTAGAGCAGATCGCGCAAGGGGCTAAAATGGCCTCTGACGCTGGATTGCAGGTCCACGCTACCGTAATGATTGGCTATCCATGGGAAACATACCAAGAAGCAAAAAATACCATCAATCTAGCTAGAGAGTGCTTTAACAAAGGGTACTTTCACACGATGCAGGCTACCGTTGTAGTGCCCTATCCAGGAACGCCGCTATGGAAAGAATGCCGAGAAAAAGATTGGTTGCTAACCCAGGACTACGAAGACTATGATATGCGCCAGCCAGTGATGAAATCGCCTATCAGCCAAGAGCAGATTATGCAGCTAACGCAAGAGTTGTATAGCTCTTTCTTAACGCCCAGATTTATTTTAAGAAAAATAATGTCAATTAGGTCAATTGAAGACATTAAATTTTTTATAATGGCGGGTAAAAAATTGGCAGGGCACTTACTGGATTTTGACAGCAGCCAAAGCGCAAACTGGACAAACCCCGCTTTTTGGCATCATTCGTTAAAAGCATTTGGAAACAATTTAATACCAAAAAAGAAAAGTAAGGAGTGTTAAACAGCTAAGCGTCACGCCAAAGTTTCTCCAGTTCCCCATCACCTATTTCCTCGGCTACGGCAACGGATTCCTCTGTTGTCAACTGTTGCTTTAACCCGTAAAAAACATTACTCAAAATCTCTTGGCTGTCGCAGACATCCTCAAAGGAACACTGAACCCTAACACGCAGGTTAGCAAGCAAAATAGAAGAGAATTCGCTTGGCGAAGCAAAAAGAAAGGTATGAACACCAGAAAAAGCGGTTTGTGATTTTAGCTGGTTTCTTAAATCGCTAGTAAAGAAATTTTTAACACCGCCCGCATCCTCATTAACATTTCTTTGCCGCAGACTCAAAAAAACAGAGTTAATGGCACTTTTAGCCTGTTTACTGTCTTTGAATCTACCAATTTTTTTTACATCCGCTACAAGTTTTTTAAGATCCATAGGTATATTATAGCATAGTTCGCTTAGCTGGCCAACACAAACTAGCGTGTAAATACTTAAATCGTGAGCCTGTCGCCTGCCTGCCGACAGGCAGGAACGATGGCTTGCCATGAACCCAATGTGGTTCATGGTGCTGTAATTATACACTTCGCGCGAACTTTCTTTGAGCGGGAAAACGACCCCGAAAGCGGAAGCCGCCCCGCCGCC
>PEYW01000022.1 GCA_002774225.1 candidate division WWE3 bacterium CG08_land_8_20_14_0_20_43_13
GAAGAATCTCCTTCAAATGGTTTCCTCGTCATTCCGACCCTGAACAAAGTTGAAGGGGAATATCCCCTTCAGAAGAAAAATTGTATCGTGCCGGAGTGGCGGAATGCTCAATGAGCTCCAAAGAATTTGAATGAAATGATAAATTCTTTGTTGAGCGAACCTGCCTGTCGGCAGGCAGGTTAGTCCCGCCGTAGGCGGGGGCAGACGAATGTTAGTAAAAACTAACAACTTCTAGATCGTGCCGGAGTGGCGGAATGGCAGACGCGCAAGGTTTAGGACCTTGTAACGAAAGTTGTGGGGGTTCAACTCCCCCCTCCGGCACCATGAACCACATTAGGTTCATGGCAAGCCATCCTTCGACAGGCTATTGAAGCTTGATTTTTAAGGCATTTGGATTTGTGCATACTGTTTTAGAATTACAGTCAAAACAACTGTCTGTTGATAATTTTTTATAAAAATTCATCATAAAAGCGCATCTTTTGGGGGATGTAACAGTTAATTCATCATTTGCGGCTAGAAAATATTTGCTTGTTTCAGCAAAATCTTCTGTTGGGTTAACACTGACATCAGTTTCTCGTCGGTTGTATTCAGGATAACCATATCTTGAAGGGAGGGTTTCTTGTTCAGCGCTATCACAATAATAATATTTACTATCCGTCTGTTGGCAAGGGTGTTGACAATTCCCTATATTTGAGCAAACCCACCCGCTTGCTATTAGCCAATCGGTTGATCTTGATACTAATTCTAGTTTTGCATCAATAGAGTGTGTAATTTCGTGAAGAAAAGTTATAGTTGCCTCTTTTGTGTCTTGTATCTCACTGATGTAAAAATTGATTTCCTCTTGACTGGCATTTCCTCCCCCATTACCTTTAAACATCTTTAGTCTTAAGAGCTTGCTGTTAAAAAGATTGGCGTATCCACTATCCAATAGGATTATCTGGCAGACCTCGGTAACTTTCCTCTTCCCTTCCGGAGTCCATGCCGCTTCTTGTGAGTTTATCAAGACAATTGGGCAATTGATGCCGGCAAGTTCTTTATTTTTCTTTGAGATTATGCCGGCTATTAATAAAATGATTAGTAAACTTGCCGCAATAAGCCAAAGTATCTTTTTACTTCCGATCTTTAGTATCATGTTTTTAAACATATTACCGTTTGAGTATAGTCGTCTGTTGTTGTATTTCTCAACGGTTTGGAAAAACAAAAAAGATCGGGAATTACTTTCGTGAGGTTTTTAGTGGGGGGTTGTTTTATTTTTTGACTAATTTAGATGTTGTAAGTTTCTATGAACTTCCTAGTATGTCCTAATACAAGTACAAAAACGAAAGACCTTTTCATATTTTTTCACATACCCCTACATCTACTGATTGGTATTATTCTTGGTTTTGCTCTTGTGCCTTCCCCTTACATTTGGCCATTTATTCTTTCAGGATTATTTATAGATATAGATCATATTATCTACTACCTCCTTTCCACCAAACCTTTTTGTCCCCGTCTTGTTTTGGCAAGAATTTTTTCTGATCATAAAAATCACATTCCCAGGTTTTATATTTTTCATAGCTTTGAATTTTTTATTCTTATTTTTTCTTTATACATAGTATTTTTACATAGTTCTTTAGTTTATTTTATTTTGCTTGGGCTATTTGCTCGTTTTCTTACAGACATCGTTATTTACTTGTTTATATATCGAGGGGATTATCTTCCGTGGTTTCCTTATTTATTCCTACTCTCGCATTTAACGAGGAACAAAAAAGACTAGAGTTACCTAGTCTTTTTTGTTTATTTCACAATAGTTAGTTTAAACCTGCGTTTTACTTATTTCCTTCATAAACTTTTCCACCGCCATTGACCAATTATACCAGTTTGGCGGACAGTATGATTTAGAAAGTTGCCAATGGTCGCGGCCACCCTTTTTTGCCCAACGCTCCCCTAAAGAATTGGATACTTTAGTAATAGCTTCCCCCCAAGAATCAAAATAAATGTATCCTCCACCCCACCCCCAGGCGTTATTAGATCCATCCAACTGGGCTTTACCGAATGACGACTCAATGCCAGAGATAGCGGTCAGCAACCGCCAGTCCAAATCATTCTCGTCGGCCTTTTTTACAAGCAGATCGGTGTGCTCTGCCAGCGGCGAATTTTTACCTTCTAAATATTTGTTTAACCGGACGGCACGATTATCTTGGGAGGCGGTTAGTTCAAAACTAACCGCCGTTTCTTTGAAATTGTAACTTTGTCTAAATTGTGCCTTTGGCACGCTTTTGTTTTTTAAACTGGAAAGGCAAAAAAGGGCGCCAAAAATTGCTCCGGTTAAGGTAATATTTTTGGCTATTTTAAGTCCCAATTTAATTTTGGTTTTACTTATATTTTTCATAATCTTTATTTCCTCCTTAACCCAAAAGCCCTGGATAAACCAGGGCCTTGGGGCTATTGAGGAAAAATATATTCCTTTGTCCTAGCCTCGCCTTTGCCAAGCCAAGCTAGGATATACTACTTATAACACATTTATCAACAATTGTCAACTAAGGGATACTAAAGAGGAAAGATTTAGGCTATGTTGGGGTGAGCATACTGAATCAGAAAACCGATTTATCCATGAGTTACTTGTCTTTCCGTAGCCTCGGCGAAGGAGAAAAAAAGCCCATGGTTTTCTTGGTTGGCGTATAGAGAGTTTAGCCACAGAATGACGGGGGGGGATTTGATTCTTCAGGATGACGGAGAAGCGTCGTCATTCTGAACCCGTTAAAGGCGGGTGAAGAATCTTCATGGAATCCTTCGTCGTTCTAGTTCTCCACAGGATGACGAAGGAATAATGTGGATTAGGTTTGCATTTCTTCCATAAAAAACCGTACTCCTTTTGCCCAGGGGCCACCTTTTCCCAAGCTTGGTGGGCAGTATTTAGGCATGATTGCTTCTGGCGTTGTTAAACCTTGATCAAAGTAGTTCTTCCGCAAGCCTTTTGCCACTGTTTCAATCGACTCTTCCCAACTACCGAAACCTTTTACCTGATCGCCGAAAATTGCCCATCCGAAAGGATTAAAGCTGCCAGCCGGTATTTTTTTACCGGCATTTGACTCCTGCATGGCAATAGCCGGCATTAAGTTCCAGGGAATATTATATTTATCGGCCATAGTGACTAAATAGCGGCCGTATGGCGCCATTGGAGATTGGTGGTAAGCTAAAAATTGCTCAATCACCGCTCCTCTTGCATCGGCGGAACTTAAGTTTTGAGCTGTCGCCCCAAGTACCTTTGGTTGCGAGCTGTAGAAAGAGGACGAGTATTTTTTAGTGGATCTTCTGAAGTTTTGATCGTTGTTAACTGCCAGCAGGCCGCACAAAATAATGACCAGCAAATTAACCCCGGCGAAAAAAGTGAGCGGACTGGCTATAACGATAATCCTTTTTATATTTCTGCTAAACAGTTTTGTTTTTATCATTTGTCTTAAAGCTACCACAAACTTTTTTTGTTTGTCAATTTTGTTCTTTATGCGCAGCTCTGTTTTTTGCTATGCTATATTTATGGATCTTGATATCGCCTACTTTTCCATGGAAATAGCTTTGTCTGATGCAATTCCTAACTACAGCGGCGGTTTGGGAGTTTTGGCTGGCGATGCCCTATTAACCATGGCAGATTTTGGCTACAAAGCGATTGGTATCACTCTTCTTAATGAGCGTGGTTATTACTCCTCGATTTTGAATAACCCTTGGCCAAAGGAGTCTTTGCTCAAAAAATTACCCTTTACCTTGCCGGTTAAAATTGAAGGCCGTGTCGTAATTTGCCAAGTTTGGCAATACGATCTGGTTGGACAGTTTGGTGAGAAAGTAAGTGTCTATCACCTTGATACTAACTCGGAACAAAATAGTGAGTATGACCGCAGTCTTACCAGTTATTTGTACGGTGGAGATTCGCGTTATAGACTCCATCAGGAACAGATTCTGGGTCTTGGCGGTTTTTATCTTCTGGAGAAGCTTGGTTTTCAAGTGGAGAAAACAAGGATTTTTCATCTTAATGAAGGGCACGCCGCTTTTTTTGGTCTGGCTTTATATGATTGGTGTCGCCAGAGATTTCTCTCACACGAAAGCGCATTAGGTTTTCTTGCCACCCGATTGGTATTTACTACTCATACTCCTCTACCGGCCGGACATGATCGGTTTTTAAAAAGCCTTGTTTCTGCTAGCCTTGAACCTCGTTTATTAAAGTTTCTTCCCGAGACGGCTTTTGATCAAGATGAATTGAATATGACTAGATTAGCAATGTTTTACTCCGGTATTGCTACTAGCGTTACTCGCAAGCATCGAGCCCTTACAAAAGAAACTATGCCAATTAATCGCTCTCTGCTTACAGTTACAAATGGAGTTCACCATTTGCGTTGGACTAGTTCATTTTTGGCGGAGCTTTACGATCAGTATTGTCCTTTGTGGCGGCGCAACCCTGCCTTTTTACATTTGGCGGGGCGTATTCCCCCCCAACGTTTGTGGCAGGCTCATCAAAAGGCTAAGCAGAAGTTGTTAACTTGGGCGACACAAAAAAGCGGGGTAACGCTTAATTTAAAACACATAACTTTGGGGTTTGCTAGGCGAATGACTTCATATAAACGACCGTCTCTGCTTTTGAGCCGATTGGACGAACTGTCTCGTTTTGGTTACGAAGTTGGTCCGTTGCAGATAATATTTTCTGGTAAAGCGCATGCCAGCGATAAGGAAGGTAAAGTCCTGATTTTAAAGATTCTAAAAAAGGCAAGCGAATACCAAGATTCGTTAAAAATTGTTTATCTAGAGGATTACGACATGGATAGCGCCGCTAAATTGGTGGCCGGGGTAGATGTATGGGTAAACACACCTTTGCGTCCTTACGAAGCCTCCGGCACTAGCGGGATGAAGGCGGCGCTTAACGGAGTGCCTCATTTTAGCGTTTTGGATGGCTGGTGGGAAGAAGGTTGGGTGGAGGGCGTGACTGGATGGTCTATTGGCTCTCGCCTTTCAGGTATTGGTGTGGAAGATCGGTCTGATCAGGATTACGACGAGGAGGATCTTTATCATAAGCTAGGCAGTGTGATTATGCCTTTGTATTACCATCAGCCAGAACAGTTTGCCAAAATGATGATTAATGTCGTTTCTTTGAACGGCGCTACTTTTACCACTCACCGTATGGTAAATGAGTATGTTTCAAAGATATATTTTCCTCTTAAGAATCGTAAGAGATTTGATGAAATAGAATAATTATGGATTTTGATCGGCTGGCGCGCGATGCAATCAGAACATTTGAGCTTCCAAAACCGAGCAATCCGCCTTTGGTTTTGTATTTTGCCGGAATACCCTGTTCGGGAAAATCAACCCTAACAAAAAAATTGGTCAATATTTTTAACCTTTGCTTGTTTAACGAAGACCAGCTTGTTAAATATCTCACTCCTGATAGAACTTTTACCGACCGTGAGGAGAATTTGATTTTTGGCTTAGTAGAAAAAAATTTTTGAACAGCTTTGCCAGCAAAAAATCAGTTGCCTGTTTGACGCTAATGTTTTTTGTTATGAATGGCGAGAGCGCTTTAGAAAAGTAACTATAGACAATAAGGGTGTTCCTGTCTGTATTTTTACTGTTACCCCGGATGATATAAGAGAAAGGCTTAAAAGACATAATGTGTCTTTGACTGGCAATAGTGACGGCGGTTTTGTTATGGATGTTCAACGTCTTCATTACGAAATAAATCGTTTGCAAAAACCACGATTTGGCGAAGAGTTGCTTACTTATGATTCATCAAAAGGTTCTTCGGAGTTGGGACGAATGGTAGCCGGAATAAAGGTTCGTTTGCTTAACGGCAACCAATAACTAATTTTCCATAACAGCCGTCAAATCCGGGTGGGTCAAACTTAAAGAGGCCTTCCCTCACTGCTATTATGTCGTTGATAATTTTTTTGTTGACTTGGCTGTTTTCTAGCCGGTTAGCAATTTCCTCACTCTCCGTTTCCCACAGAGCAGTTTCTCCGTCAAAATTTGAAACCGCCTGCCGGTAAATTTGATTTATCTTTTTGCCGGGTAAGCTAGCCAGTCCGGTGCTGGCGGCGATTACTTCAATTAACGGTACCAGTGTTTGCCAGCTTCTTGTTATTCCGTAAGATTGTCCCCAAACCCTCTCCTTTTCATTTTGCGCTTGGCTTACATGATAAACTCGGTCAAGCACGCCGATAGTTAGCCTTTTTCCACAAATTGGACATTTATATCCCGAGGGGGTTTTATCCGGCGCGCAATAAAAAGGTTGGGTATGGTTTGGTTTTTGGCGATGGCCGGTGAGAAAGTATCTTCCTTCGGCCATATTGAACTCGCATGTTTTTTTTACTTTGTGATTTCTAATAGCTTGAATGATTTTTTTGCAGCTGATTTCTTTTTCAGCTCCCTCCTCTATTTCTAATTTGGTATATTCCCGTCCCAGGCGGTTAAGCGCCCCTGAATGCGCGTCGCTAAAGGAAACAAACGAAAGGTTATCTAACTGCGGTATCATCATTAGCGCTTGAGGGTTGGCTGATAACCCAGTTTCCACGGCGTTAATGCAAGGTAAAAAACTGCCATACAGGTCTTTTAGATTGTTAATTGGGTTGTTGGAACCAAAAGCCCCGTCGGGAGTAAAAATATGGGCAGGAATTACTTCAATATCTGGATCTATTGACTGTAGTTCAAAGAGAAACTTTTCTAACTGCTCAAGAGACTCCGCTTTAACAAAAGGGCGGCCAATGGTGTTTTTTACTTGGTATTTTTTCAATAGTTTGGCTGTTTCTTCACAAGCAGCGAAAGAAGGAAAAAGAACCACATTATGCCAGCTTTTTCTTTTTCCGGTGTCAATTGTACCAAAGAGTGAGCTATCTTCCGGTTGCTGGTATGGAATGGTGAAGATGAGTTCAGTTTGCAGGAGAAAATATTTTTGGGAATACTCCGGCGCTGATAGCAGGCCGTTGTTTAGTGTAAAGCGGTTCTTTAGATATTCCAGCCATTTTGGGAAAAGACAATCGCCAGTTCCGTAAACATCAATACCCTTGAGCCGCATGGCCTTGTATATGTCATCAAAATTTATATCCCCTACCCCGCCCGAGGCGCCGGAGTGAGAATGCAAGTCAACAGTTATTTGCATATTAATAATTTGTAGAGGCGCATAATTGTTATGCGCCTCTACAAATGGGTATTACTTACTCACTAGTCCACAGATTGTCCCACCAGCTATGAGGATTTTGCTCAAAGATATTTACTGCTAACTGGTGTCCTGCGTCAGTTTGGATCTTGAGATACTGTTG
>PEYW01000020.1 GCA_002774225.1 candidate division WWE3 bacterium CG08_land_8_20_14_0_20_43_13
ATTAGTTATAACATATTCGCGCAACCATGAATCAGGAACGAGAATGGTCATAAAGATAATAAATTCTAAATACTAAACACCTGTCTGCCGACAGGCAGGATATCAAAAATCCAAATGATCTAAATTCAAAACAAAAATTAATGTTTTAATATTTGCCTGCCTGCCGGTAGGCAGGTATTTTGAACATTTGAATTTGTTTAGAATTTAGATATTAGAATTTAGGATTTTATTTCAGAACTGTTCCAAGAAATTCAAATCATTCTTATACAGAATTCTTATATCGGGAATGGACAATTCGGCCTTCATCATGTAAGTGCGCTCCACTCCCCAACCAAAAGCAAACCCGCTATATTTTCTGGGGTCAATTCCGCCGGCGCGCAATACTTTAGGATGAACCATACCCGCCCCGCCCAGCTCCAGCCAGCCTCCTTTACAAAAAGAGCACCCACTGCCTCCGCACAATCCGCAAGTCACATCCACTTCAAAACTTGGTTCGGTAAAACGAAAATCGTAAGGACGCAGACGAGTCTGGCGGCCTGAACCGTAAAAGTTACGGGCAAAATACTCCAACACCCCCTTAAGGTTCGCGATGGAAACACCTTTGTCTATGTATAAACCTTCAAACTGATGAAAGGTCTGGCTGTGACTCACGTCAGATTGGCGCCGGCCGCAGCGGGCAATGTTAATCATTTTGATGGGAAGGTACCCTTTTTCCATTTCGCGAACCTGCCCATTGCTGGTATGAGGAGTAATAACCAAATTGTCCGCGATATAGAATGTTTCCCACTCATCCCGCGCCGGATGGCCAGCCGGCATATTCAGCGCCTCAAAGGCGTAATAGTCGGAATCAATTTCCGGATGACGAACTCTAACAAACCCAATTCTCTCAAATATATCCATTATTTCCCTAGCGGCGTAAGTAATGAGGTGCAAATGGCCTAAATTAGGTTTAATCGAAGGCTCGGTGGGATCAAAATACAGATTAGATGAGGCAGAGAGCAAATCCTCTTCTTTTTTACTAAGTAGCAATTCAATTTCCCTTTTAGCCTGATTTAAAACTCTACCCAACTCGCCGCGCTGCGCGGGAGAAACATGTAGTAAACCAGCCATTAATTCGTTCATTTTTCCATTACGGCCAAGAAATCCAATCCGAATATTTTCCAAATCTTCTTGAGAAGCGGCTAAATTAATTACCGCCTGGGCCTGGGAAAGTAAATCTTTGGTTGTATCTTCCATAATCTCGCTAAACAAAAGTATTTTACACCTTTTTATCCATCTTCAACCGACTATTAGTCTTTTTCCACTCTGCAATTCGGGCATGATCTCCAGACAGCAGCACTTCCGGCACTTTTAGTCCGCGATAGTCGGCTGGACGAGTGTACTGGGGATATTCAAGAAGAAGACAACCCTGCTCATCTCGCAAAGAGAACGACTCGTTAACAGTCGCGTCTAGTTTTTCTAAAACCCCAGGCAATAAACGAACAAGCGCGTCCACTACCGCCATGGTGGGGATTTCTCCACCAGTAAGAACAAAGTCACCTAATGAAATTTGCTCATTCACTAACTCGTCAATCACACGCTGGTCAATCCCTTCGTAATGACCGCAAATAAAAACCAAATGCTCCCTTTGCGATAACTCTATAGCTTTTTTCTGCTCAAAGCGACGGCCACCAGGAGTCAAAAAAACAACCCAACCCGGGTTATTTTTTGTAACAAATTCCACCGCCTCAAACAACGGCTCGGGACGCAAAACCATCCCCACTCCCCCACCAAAAGGCTTATCATCAACACTGCCATGTGCGTCAACCGCCCAATCACGCAGTTGGCAGGCACGAATCTTAACCAACTCCTTCTGCTGCGCCCTCCCAATAATAGACTGGGAAAAGACGGGGACAAAAAAATCAGGAAAAAGGGTAATAATGTCAATAAGCATGGTTTACGATACTCTTCGTATTTCGCGAAGATTTTTTGGATCAATAGAATCCGACTCAACCGCCTGCTCATTTTGCTCCTTCTCGGCGCAACCCGAACATATTTTAGTTGTGGGAATAGCCGTTAGCCGACTTTGGGTAATTGGCTGGCCGCATCGTTCACACTTTCCGTACCGTCCCCGCTTAATCCTTTTTAATGCCGTGCGAATTCGACGCAGAGTTCTTTGTAATATAGAAAGTGAGATAGTGGTATCGTCGTGGCCCAAATCTTCCATTACATCATCCGTGGGCTCGGCATTATCATCAGCCCGATCGGTAGCTAGGTATGGGTCGTTTTCTGACAACTTTTGGATTTGCGAAGATAGATCTTTTTCCTCTTTGGATAAATCCTTTTCAATCTTTTGTAGAAAATTTTCCGAGACAGCATTTTTACTTTTAGGCATAAACAATCTTAATAAGTTTAATGTAACATATCCTAACATAAGACAGCACCACCATTGATCAGGAGTTAAAAATGCCAATCTAAAAGACTGTCCCGCCGTAATTAAACCCCGCGCCAACTGCCAGCCAAAATAAAGTAAAACCGCGAGCAAATAAAAGAATCCACTGGGAATACGATTTAAGGAACGAATTATTAAACCGACGACAAGTAGAACCGCATACAAACTCAAATCAAAAACACCCAACCACAAATCTTGTCGGCCGCCAAAGGCAAGAGCAGTACCACTGAATAAAAACGCAAAAAGAACAAAACTCAAAGATAAAGCGTCAAAAAGAACAAAAATATCCCATCGCCAAATTTTAGCTAAAAAATAGGCGGTAACCAGCACGCCTAAAGTTAGTCCAATCAAGGAAAAGTCTCGCGAAACTAAACACCCGGCCAAACTTGAGCCGCAGCATTTTGACCATGCGAATGCCACATAAAACAACTTACCTAAAATCAGCCCAAAAAATATCAATGCTAAAAAAGAATCAAAAATATTGGACTGTTTGTAACCCTTAATTTTAAGAATCTTCCAAAAAACAAAACCGCCGGATAAAAGAAAGATTAAAGTAAGAGCAACACTGCCACAGAAAAAATATCTAGCAAACATAAGCTACACTCCAAAAGCTTTATTGTTAAGCAAAACTACTCTGTACGATTCAATTGTGCTTTTGACCATATTCAATATGTCAATTTTAGAGTCTGTTCGGAAAAAGGACCAACCACTGCTGTTTTGATGAAAGAAGACCCAAAAACACGGCCGGCCAAACTCTTAACATCCGCTAAGCCCACCCCATCAAAACGAGACAGCATTTGATCAACCGACAAGACTTCCTTTTGGAATAATGCCTGACTCAAATAAAACCAGGCCAACTCATCCGCATCTTCCAGACCAATCGCCAAGTGACCTTTAACCAATTCCTTGGCCCTAGTCAATTGCGGCAAAGAAATCTCACTGTCCATAAGAAAGTGGAATTGGTCCCGTATTACCTTAGCGGCTTCGTTTATTCTTTTGGTATCCACTCCCGCGCCAGCAAACAGAGTTCCGGTCTCCAAAAAAGGATGGTGAACACTGTACACATAATAAGCCAGCGACCTCTTCTCTCGCACTTCACTAAACAATAAAGAGCCCATTCCATTCCCTAATGCCGCGCATAAAATATCCATAGTAAAACGATTTTCATCTTGGTGATTTAAACCCCTAACCCCTAAAATCAAATGCGCCTGCTCTCCCTTATTTTCTAAAACAGCATGATCGTCTTCGCAAAATGTAGAAAGTGGGTCAATAAAAACGCAAGGATCGATCGGGTCAGAAGGAATCGGCAAAGAGCCAAATGTATCGCCTACCCAAGTTTCAGCCTGTTTGATATCAAAATCGCCAGAAATGCAAAGAATAAAATTGTCGGGACGATAGTATTTTTTTAAATATTCAAGAAAAGATTCTCTAATCAGCGCGCGAACAGTCTCCTCTTCCCCCGCCGTATCCGCCCCCAAAGGATGGTTGGAAAAAATATGCTTAAAATAAACTGTGTGCACATATTCGCGGGGAGAATCCCTATACATTCTAATTTCCTCCAAGATGACCCCTAACTCCCGTTCAATATCTTCCTGCCTAAATAAAGGCTGGCAAACAAGATCAAAAAGCAAATCTAGTGTTTTTGGCAAATGCTGCGACAGAGATTTAATGTAAAATCCAGTAAATTCTTTGGAAGTAAAGGCGTTGCTCCGCGCCCCCAGCGACTCTACTTCGGTAGCAAAAGACAGCGGTTGGGGGTGGTTTTTTGACCCCTTAAAAAATAAATGCTCGGCAAAATGGGCCAAACCGTTAATGGAAGCCGATTCGTATCGGGAACCGGCTTTAACCGCCAACATCGCGTTAACTACCGGCGTGGATTTGCGAGGAACAAAAATGACCCGCAAACCATTGGGTAAACAAAAATCTTGAATCATAATTTTTTCTTCTTTTTTAAATTGGACAATTCCAATTCCAGCAACTCCTCTTCCCAAGCCGCGCGGCGCCGTTCGCTAATGGTGGGCGGTCTGATAAGAAGATAAATCAAAACGCCGGGGAGATTAAAAACCCCGATCAAAGCAATCACCAACCAACGATCGCGGCGCGCTTTAAAACGATCCTGGCTATCGCGCCACGCCCAATAAACAAGAGACAACCACAACATGAGAAAATAGCATAAGACAAAACCGATCGCCAAATGAATCACCTTTATTTTAGGCGCCGACCAACCCCACCAAGCGGCGGAATATGACGCGGCCAGTTGAATTGGAGACTTGTTAAGCCAGTCAGTAGAAAAAGCCACTAGAACATTATATAATTGAGCCCAGCCAAATGCAAAAGGAGGAAGCAAGCTGGTGTGACTAGGAGCTAGGAGTTAGTCGCTGGTTACTGGTTGCTAGTAGCTAGTTACAGCCAATACCTAAATTCTAAACACCTGTCTGCCGACAGGCAGGATATCAAAACTCAAGTTATGGAATTAGCGCGCTTTCCTGCCCGCCAATTGCCCGCAAGCCCCCCTTATATCCAAACCTAAAGGATATCGCCGCGTTGCTTCCACCCCTTCTCTTATTAGTATGTCTTTGAAATCCGCCGCCCTCTCCGGTGGCGAAGATAAAAACCCGCCGGTAGGATTGTAGGTAAGCAAATTAACCATAAATAGTTTCTTTAACTCTTTTTTAAGCAAAGCGGCCAGTTCCCGCGCCTGCTCCGGACGATCATTCACCCCATCCAAAAGCAAGTATTCAATCATCACTTTGCGGTTGGTAAGATTGATATACTCCCTAACCGAAGATAAAACATCGTTTAAGGGATATTTTTGAGCTGCCGGCATTAATTTTTGCCTAAGCTGATCATTAGGGGCGTGCAAAGATATGGATAAATTAAACTGCTCCGGCTCGCCGGCCAACTGGCGAATTTGAGGAGCAATGCCGATGGTAGAAATAGAGATTTTACGCGCGCCGATGGCAAAAGTATCAGAACGATTAATAAAACGGGCCGCCGACAAAACATTGCCGTAGTTCAAAAACGGCTCCCCCATTCCCATAAACACAACATTTGTTACCCGCTCCCCTTCTCTAATATACAACCAACGAGCAAATAGCAAAACTTGGGCAGTAATCTCCCCCCAAGTCAAATCTCGGATTAAACCCATGGTGCCGGTGGCGCAGAAAGCGCAACCCAAAGAACAGCCCACCTGACTGGAGACACAAATAGTATCGCGCCCATTTTTGTGCCTCATTAAAACAGATTCTATTGCCGCCCCATCATCAAAGGTAATGATCGCTTTAGCTGTTTGCTCGTCGGCGGATAAAACAAGTTCGTGATTGATATAAAGTGGAAAAATCTCGCTAAGGCATTGACGAATTTCCAATGGCAGGGATGAGGCTTGCTCCCAATCGGCAATGAGACGACCAAAAATCGCCTGGTAAACTTGAACCTTACGGAATTTTGGATAAGCAGATAAAAACTGGTCCAAAGCGTTAAAGTCCATAACTTAAGTTTACTTAACTAAAGGGTTGCTCCTTAGTAAAATCGGGAAGCAAAAATGAAGCGCTGTCCGGTAATTGCGTCCAACCATTCACTAAATTAAGATCAAGCAATTTAGTTTGAGCCAACTCAACTTCCCGCCTACTCAATCGCCTGTCCAGATTCTCATATTGATCGGCCTTGTAAGCGGGAAAATACTGACTCATCAAGCTAACATAATTATCTTGACCGATAGAAGCAATGTCTTCCAAAACACCGCAAGTATTCTCCAAATACCCAGGCAAAATCAAGTGGCGAATGATTAATCCCTTCACGGCAACATCGTTTTTTATTTGCAAAGGACACACTTGCCGATACATCTCCCCTATCGCTGATAGGGCTGTTTGACGGTAATCTTGAACATTTGATAACTCTTTGGCCAAATCATCATTAGAATATTTAAAATCAGGCATGTAGATATCAACCAATCCATTCAATTCTTTTATAAGTGAAACCGGCTCGCAGCCGTTGCTGTTCCAAACTACCGGAATAGATAAACCCCGTTCTTTAGCCAAGGAGATCGCTTTAACTATCACCCTTGACCAAACGGTTGGGCTAACCAGATCAATTGCGGCACAGTTCTGACCTTGCAATGTTAGCATAATTTCCACCAGCTGATCGCTAGTGTAGGTCTTACCCAGCCCCTGCTGGCTAATTTGAAAATTTTGACAGTAAACGCAACGCAGATTACAGCCGGTAAAAAAGATCGTCCCCGCCCCTTGATTGTCCGTACCAACCAAAGGCGGCTCCTCGCCAAAATGCTTGCCGTACCAGGCAATCCTTACAAAGTCAGACATAGAGGTATTTTAAAGCAAAAGAGGGGAAAGGGAACCTGCCCAAAAAGCCTTCCGGAGAACCTCCGCGAAGATTTCCGGAAGATCAAAAAGCTAATTGTGATGAACGAGAACTTTATTTAGCGAAAAACCGGAACATCCAACCGAACAGGCTAAATCCGCCAAACTGCTCACCAATAAGACTTTGAATCTGCGCGCTAGCCTGTTCTAAAACAGCTATCTGCAAGGCTAATTCCTGCTGGTCGCTTTGGTTGGCAAGCTGGGTCCGCAGTTGGTTAAGCTTTTGCAACTGTTCTTGATTTTGCTCCAACAGTTTTTTGGCGTTATTTATTTCGCCGTAATTTGGACCGACAAAAAATTTGGCAAAACTACTTCGGCTTTGGACTTTCTCTAAA
>PEYW01000041.1 GCA_002774225.1 candidate division WWE3 bacterium CG08_land_8_20_14_0_20_43_13
TTCTGCAATTTTCAATTGTTTCCGGCCCTTCGCATTTACTATCGCCGCACAAAGAATTTCCGACTGCCTGCCCCATCATTTCTTGGGGTTTAGGTTCAATAATAGTTGTGCATGGGAAGACTTTATTCTGATCTTTGTTAAAACTTTCAAAAAAATAAACTGATCCGCCGGTTCCGGCAGCAACATATTTTCCGTTCGCGGAAATATCAATTTCTTCAACATATTCATTAAAGGGAATTTCTATTCCAGCAGTTTTCCCCTTTTCGAAAATATGAAGTTTTTTGTCTGTTCCTCCGGTTGCAATAAAAGTTCCGTCATCGGCAATATCAACTCCCCCCAAGGCTCCGTCTGCTGTCCAAGAGGCAACCGGCTGGTTTGACCCGCTTTCAAAAATATACGCTTGCCCGCCAAAAGTAGAGGCGCCGATATAATTTCCGGAGGGTGTAAAACTTAAAGCCCTGACAGAACTGCCGTTTTTGGTCGGGAATTTCCAAACCGGCCGTTGCTCACCTTTTTTAAATAAAAATACGGCGCCGGCATCGGATTCCGAACCTACTGCCAGCCAATTCCCATCAGCGGAAATTTTTCCGCGGTGAACAGGTGAATCTCGAGTTAATTGATCGCTCCTTAAAATCGGAGTATTCGAATCTTTACTAAAAATATAGGCTTTTCTGTCCGGGCAGCCGGTTGAAGCACCAATATAGTTTCCATCAGCAGACAAAGACACGTCGTGAAAGTTACCGGAAGAATGATATTTCCATAAAGGTTTTTCACTTTCAGCACTCCATAAAATTAAAAGATTAGAGTTTTCATTCGCCTCACTGCCAGCTAAACCAACAGCCATATATTTTCCGTCTTTGGAAATGGCAACATTATAACCATTACCTACTTCAGTTTTCCAAATAGGCTTATTTGAATTTTTATCAAAAAGAACGGCGATAGAACCGATTAGAGCAAAAATTTTACTGCCATCGCCGGAGATTGCCACCCCTCCCTTAACATCTCCTCCTATTTCACTGCCGCCTTGAAATTCCCATAAAGGTTCATTGGGTTTTTGAACATCAAAGAGATAAATATGACTAGAGGTTTTTACTGCTAGATATTTTCCGTCATCAGATAAAGCAATTCCGCCTATCCACTCTTCCTTTGTCTGAAAGTTCAAGATTTTTTCACCAGTTTTGCTATCCACGACGGCAATCTCGTTTTTATCAAAGGCACTATCGAAAAGAACAGGACCATTGTCCGGCGAATCAATAATTGCCGCTCGTGCTTTACCAAGACCATTTGAAGCCTCAAAATAGTAAAAGTTTGACCCCAATTTATTGGGAACAAATTTATAAACATATTGAACGCCATTTTTGTAATCATTGTTATTCGGATCTTGTTTTTCCATCTCGATTGATTTACCGTTGAAGACGATTCGCATATATTCCGGTTTATGGCCTTCTTTGTCTTTATAAGTAACTGTATAAGTATATCTTTGACAAACTGGCCCCCATGAAGGATAAACAAAATTGTTGAAAAGCTCCGGGTCATTGGAGGTCTTTTGTAGTTTGGGAATTATTACGGCCGGGGCGTTTTTGTCTTCGGCCAGTACCGAACCCGCTATAGAAAGAAGCAAAATTATGGACAAGAAGAAGATCAAAAATCTTTTCATTAATTTAATTATTAGATAAATTATCTTTTATGTCAAAAGCTTTATATTTCTTCCCACTGCCGTCCTCCTACGCCAACCTGCCGGCCGGTCGTATCTGCCGCCAAGCAGGCGAGGCAGGGGCTTCGGAGGACTACACTCTCACCGAGAACATATCAGCTGACCTTCTTGCCATGACAGTGTTTGTATTTTATCGGAGACCCGTCAGGTCTCGTCGCTCCGCAAGGACAAGGGTCATTACGACCGATATGCTGGGCGGTAACGGGAGCGGAAGGTGTTGATGGCTGGCTGATTAAACCGGAAGCGAGCTTATGGCTTGCCGCTAACCGGCCAATGACCGGCTGGTTTGCTATTGGAGGCGGGGAAGAGGAGGAGGCAATTGTTAGTTTTGTTAAACGGTCCGCAATATTAGTTATAATCTGATCAAGCAACTGTTCAAACAATTCGTGGCCTTGGCGCTTATACTCCACCAACGGGTCTTTTTGCGCGTAAGATTCAAGACCAATTCCCTGCCGCAAATCATCCATGGTGTCAATATGATCCATCCAAAAAACATTAATGACGCTCAAACTAATTTGCCTAACAATGTTTTCCCACAACTCTTTACCCAAAAGCTTCTCTTTTTTCTCCCAGACAGGGAGAAAATCAGACGCGTAAGGAGTAATCTTAGAAAGAAACCAATCTTTAAAACAACCCAGCTCATAGACAGCTTGAGGATCTAAAAATTTCCAACGCAGCTGGTACATAATCTGGCGCTGTTTGTTCATTACATCATCAAACTCTAGTAAATGCTTGCGAATGTCAAAGTTGTGGCTTTCCACTTTCTTTTGCGCCGATTCAAGGGAACGGCTCACCATAGGGTGTTCCAAAGGGATTGATTCGTCCATTTTTAGTAAGCTCATGAGTTTTGACACTTGGTCTCCGCCAAAAATGCGCATTAAATCGTCTTGCAAAGACACAAAAAAACGGGAAGAGCCAGGATCGCCCCAGCGGCCGGAGCGGCCGCGAAGTTGGTTGTCTATACGGCGCGCTTCGTGCCTTTCCGTACCAATCACATGCAGCCCGCCCAATTCTTTAACCCCAGGACTTAATTTAATGTCCACACCGCGGCCCGCCATATTAGTGGCAACGGTGATCGCCCCTTTCTGACCGGCCTGGCTAATTATCTGCGCCTCTTTTTCGTGATGCTTGGCATTAAGAAGCTGAAAAGGGATTCTTCTACGTTTGAGCAAGCTGCCTAATAATTCGTTTTTTTGAATGGAAGTAGTACCAACCAACACTGGTTGGCCATGCTGATAACAGTCCTCAATTTCATTAACGATCGCTCTAAACTTAGCTGATTCGGTTTTATAAACTACATCCGGGTGGTCTTTACGAATCATTGGCTCGGCGGTAGGAATAACCACCACCTCCAATTTGTAAATTTTGGAAAACTCCTCGCCTTCGGTAGCGCAGGTGGCCGACATACCAGCCAACTTACGATAAAGACGAAAATAATTCTGCAAAGAAATCGTGGCTAACGTTTTTGTCTCCTCTTTAACCGGAACCGCTTCTTTAGCTTCAATCGCCTGATGCAAACCCTCGGCAAAGCGCCGGCCCGGCATCAATCGGCCGGTAAACTCATCAACGATTATCACTTCCCCATCTTTAACAATATATTCACGGTTTTTAACATATAAATCTTTTTTGGGATCATTGCCCCGCACTCGCAAGGCGTTTTCTATTTTTTTGACCATTTGAAAATCCTTTTCGTAAAGATTATCTGTTCCCAGAAGCCGCTCCACTTTGCGCACACCGATATCGGTCAAAGTGGCCGTCTTTCTTTTTTCATCAATTTCATAATCAGTCGAATTAGCCAACTGCTCCACTGCCCGAGCGGCCGTGTAATAATCCTCGGTCGCCTGCTCACCGGGAGCGGAAATAATTAGAGGAGTCCGCGCCTCATCAATTAGAATTGAATCCACTTCATCAACAATCGCGAAGTGGTGGTCACCTAGTTGCCCCAAACCGTTAGTCTGGCAAACCTGCTCCAGCGAAAGCGCCATGTTATCGCGCAGATAATCAAACCCAAAATGATTGTTGGTGCCATAAAGAATATCCGCTTGATAAGCCTGAAGACGGTTAACCTCAACTAAAAGTTGGCCTTGTCCCAAACGCAGCTCTTCCGGAGTTTGATCAGACTGTTCGTTCTTCCTAAATTTCTCTGCCAATTGCGGGCTATACAAATATGACTTATCTTGATTCAACACCCCCACCGACAATCCCAGCGCCGAAAATATTGCTCCGTTCCACTCCGCGTCACGGCGAGCTAGATAATCGTTGACAGTAACTAGATGACAGCCGCGGCCGGAAAGCGCGTTGAGAGACAAAGGCAAGGTAGCGGTTAAAGTCTTTCCTTCTCCAGTTTTTTGCTCGGCAATTTGGCCGCGATGAAGGACAAAACCAGCCATCAACTGCACATCGCGATGACGCAAACCAAGCTGCCGTTTTGAAACCTCCCGCACAATGGCGAAAACACTCTCTAAAATAGAGTCAAGATAGAGGCGCTGTTCATCCCAGCTGGAAAAAGATCTTGCGCGGGTTTGATATTCTTCCATCTTTTGCTTAAGCTGCTCGTCGCTCAAAGAAGCAGTTTCCGCCTCCAATCGACCAATATTAACAGCAATCTTTTTTAGCTCTTGCAGCTGCCTTTTATTGGAATCAAAAAGATCGTATAATAGAGACATAAACAGAATAATCTTAGCATGAGCGCCTTTCTTTAGATAGAGATAGACACTAGAAACAAAATCATACAGACGGCCACTATTCAGTGGTTTGCGCAACAGCACTGGAATCTAACCAACGAGAAAGAATGGTAGAGATCCTTACATTAAATCCAGGTAGCAAGGCGGTCGAAGAAGGGTTGATTGACTCTGTAACTAGACAAAAATTCGCGCCTGGCGAAAGAGTGATCATTACAGAAAACGACGAAGTTCTTAAGCAAGAAAGTTTTGCTTATGTAAACGAGGGACGACCCATCATGTTTACTCAAAAGGGATAAAAAAACGTCCTGCTAGGAAGAAGGTTTAACTATCTTCCTTCCTGGCAGGAACTTATCTAGTCTAAAGCACGCTAAGTCGACACACATGATCCACCGAAGTGGTGATAACCCCACTGGGAAGATTGGCAATACCAGTCCGGCAAGGCTTAATATCAACTGGTACAAGATAAAGAGGTCGCCAAGGGTTTTGAACCTCCAAAGAAATATCAGCCCAAATCCTGATTTCAAAGAGAGTATTGCTTCCGCTTCCAATTTGGCAATCTCCCAACACCGCATTTTCATCCGCCAAATCAAAATAGTCTGATGTTGCAATGTAGTAACGTCTCCCTCTCTTTCCAACGACCCACCTACCTACATAACGCTTTCTCCTGCTTCTTGAATTCATTTGTTCCTCCAATCCTTGAGATATACATTTTTCCTAGACCCTTAATCAACCAAAAAATTCCGTCGGTAAGTAGTTAGCTACCGACGGAGAAAGTCCTTCTTTAGAAAAACCCGCGCGTTTTTAAGCAATCTGGGACACCGCCGGGAAAAACTCTTGCCACATTAGTAACAAAAACCCCTTTTGGCAGATTGTCTTTCGTGAGAACCGGCCGACCATTGCCACATAAACGGCACGGCTTTATATCAGCCGGGACGATATACAAAGGCTGGTCAAGAAACATTAGCCGAGGAGCGCTTTCATCAAAAACACGGAAACAATCCAAAGAAAGCGTTTTCCTTTCGCGTAAATTGAGTGTTCCCTCACCCACTACCCCTTTTGGATTGGCCACCAATAAGTAACTGGCGGTCACCACACGATGTGTTACCGCTGGCTGATCACGGACTTGGTCCATTTTCGTCTCCTCCACCAAGTAGTATTACATTTTTTTCTATTTTACCTTATTATTGAGCCAAAAACAACCACCGCTAGCAAAATACGATAAATGATAAAGGGAACCCATCCAAATTTCCAAAAAAATCTCTTAAACAAAAAAAGTCCAAGCAAACCAAAAACAAAAGCCGCTGCCATTCCCGGCAACATTTCCAGCAAAGATACTGTCCCAACGATACGGGTGGTTTTAACAAGCGACCAGCTTCCGGCAAGTAAAGTTAGAATACCGCCGTTCATAAAAGAAAATAAAAACGAATCTTCTTTTCCAAGCCCAGCCAGTAGGCCGGCGCTAACAGTAATGCCGGAACGGGATACTCCCGGTATTAAAGCCAAGACTTGAGCCAGTCCAACCGAAAAAGCTTTGGACATCGGCCAATCCCGCAAATTAAATTTTACCCTAGAAAAATACTGGGAAAACAGCATTACAATACTGCCAAAAAGTAAAGCGGGGGCTGCCCAAAAGGATGACCTAAAAAATCCTTCCAGAGCATCTCCCCAAAAAACCCCAACCACACCGACCGGGATAACTGCTGCTAAAATACGACCTATCTTTTTAAAGACTGCGGGGTTAGGTAAGAAAATTTCCCGGGCCAGCGACCGCCAGTCCCGATAAAAAAAGACAAAAATAGACAAAGCCGTACCTAAATGTAAAGCGGTATCAAAAGTTAAAGATTCACCTACCCCACCCAACCAATTATGAAGCAGCAACAAATGGGCAGAAGAAGAAACAGGCAGCGGCTCGGTTAAACCTTGGACCGCGCCTAAAAGTAAACTTGACCACCAATCCATATTTAGTTATCTTAGCATGAGTTCGACCTTTCTCCGCTATAATATATTAAAATCTAGGCGGGCTAGTTATTTTTTGTAGTAAATAACCAAATGATCGGCAATAACTGCCACAATAACCCCAATGGCTAAGCCGGCGCCGATATCAATCGGGTAATGCACCCCACCCAATACCCGGCCAACGCCAACAAGCAAAGCCAAAAGAAAGACAACTACTCCGAAAGGATGGTTGTGCAACCAGTAGGAGCAGGCAATTGCCGCCGCTGCCGCCGAATGGCTGGAAGGAAAAGAAGCGCCCTCGGCACCACCAAGCAGATTGAGAGGCTCAATCGGACGAGGCGATCTAATAATATATTTGAGAATTTCGCTTACAGCTAAGGCCATCATTGAGGAAAGAAGCACTTTCCAAAGAACGGTTCGTTGCTTCTTAAACCAAAAGTACAGCGCCGGCAAGGGCAACAAAAAAATCAGATAGCGGACGCAAAAAACTAGCAAAATGTCAAGTAAATTCATACATAATTCCGGGTGGAGCCTTTGTATTCCCTGGCCGTAAATAAAATATTTTCCCCGCCAGTCACTCCGGCAACATTAAGACGCTCTACTCGAAAAAAATAGACGCGCAAAAGCTGCTCAAAACCGCCAAGCCGCTCTTGTAAATCAGGTGAAAAAACCCGATTAAAAA
>PEYW01000005.1 GCA_002774225.1 candidate division WWE3 bacterium CG08_land_8_20_14_0_20_43_13
GAAAAAAGTAGAGTCAGCCAACCCACAAAAATCGTTCCTTCGTGAGTAAAGGGGCTTTGGTATTTAAAGTCACTGCCCAAAGAGCTAATTTTTTGATAAATAGTCCGTGACCAATCACCCAAAAAAGGATGGTCAATCGAAGGTAAAACATAACTCCATGGCCGCGCGGAAAGCAGGAGAAGCGTATCCATGGGACGGCTATAAACCTCGCCAGAAAGACCGCTTGGCAAAGGGGATTTGCCCGCCGCGGTTAAGATTTCTGTCTTAAGAAAAGGCAAAACCACTAAAGAAGAAAAAAAGACAAAGAGAAGCAAATATCCAATAATCGGCAGTTGAAGAAGTCTAATCAAACTTTTTTTCTTAAGAAAACCATGGCAAAAGTTCACTAACCAAGTACCGGGAATAAAACACAAACAAGCCAAAATAGCAAAAAAGCCATAGTAGAAATTGGTTAAGGTAATAAGCGCGAAAGAGAAAGCGGAAAACAAAGAATTTTTTAGATTGGGCGTTTTGAACAACCTAACCAAAAAATAAAAGAGGAGGGGAAACCACTGTATTTGAGCTAAATCCAAGTGATTGTAAGATTTCCACAAGTGGTATGGACAAAAGGTGAATACCAGCCCTGCCCAAAAGGCCGCCCAACTGACAAAATGATTATCGCTAGCGGAGGAAACAAGACCGGAAAGAATTTCTTTAACCAAAAGATAAGTAAAAAAACCGGCCAGGGGAAAGCTGATCAGCAAAAACAGGTTGTATCCAATTACCTCATTGGTCAACAAAGTAAAAAATTTGGCCAAGGTATAAAAAACAAAAGCGCCGGAGTCCGGGTAAATAATTTTACCAAAAGGCGCTTCTTGCAAAAGAGAAAAATTGAAGTTTAGGGAACGATCAAAAAGAGTTTTTTTCCACCACCACAAGTGGTAAATAAAACCAAAATTGTCACCCGAGTAACCATAGGTAACGCTATTAATCTTGACGATTAAAGGCCAAGTAAAAAGCAGGGCAATGAAAGCATATAAGGCAAAAATAAAGAACAAATAAAGTTTAGGGCGGTGATCTTTAAAAAGAAGCGCCAACCTGCTCATAAGTTAAAAGTAGAATCCAAAAGTAATTTGCTCAAATAATGCCATTCCCGATCAGCCGCCTTGTCCCAACCAAACTTTTGAGCTTCCACTCTTGCACCTTTAGCTAATTCGCGACGGACAAAGGAATTTTGCAATAAGCGAATTATCTCCATAGCAAAGGAGGTCTTATCTCCCAAATTAACCCGCGTCAAACCTTCCTTAAAGATTTCAAAAGCTGGCAAATTATAACAAACTATTGGCAACCCACAGGCCATTGCCTCACAAAGGACAATACCCCACCCCTCTTCGTGAGAAGGACTAATAAATACCTGGGATGATTTCATTTTTGAATAAAGCTGGTCTTGAGGAACCACTCCCGCCAAATCAACCAAGCCATCTACCCCGGCTTGCTTTAATTTTTTCCAGAGGAGCAACTCATTTTCACTTGTTCCACCGCCAATTACCAACAACCGTGCTTGAGGAAAAGTTTGGCTAACCAAGCGCCAAATTTCCGGCAAATCAAAAATACCCTTGCTGGGCCGTAAGCCGCCCACCATACAGGCTTCGTAAGGAGGTGAACCGACCAAAACCCGCTCTATCTCCTGATAAGCCACCCCGTTCAGGAAAAACCCAATCCGACTTTTTGGCAGGCCGCATTCTTCCAAGACCGTCGCAATCTTTCTTCCCTCACCGGTATCTGCCACCAGTATTAAATCGGCAAAACGGGACAAAAGCCAAAAACTAGAACGTTGGCACAAAAACAAGCAAAGATTAATCAAAAAACTACCCGACCTTCTCCAAGGAAGGGGAATAAGATGATGAACAATCCCCACCAGTTTGGCGCAACCGCCGGACCTTTTTTTGATTTTAATAGCCGGCCAAAGATCAAAGAAGAAATCAGAAGTGGGGTAAATAATATCAAATTGATCACAATCAACCTTGTTGGCAAAAAATATTAAGTAAAAGTAGGACAACGCTCGCCCAGGTAGAGTCTTAAACCAGCTCACTGGCCACCAACCCGGCTGACGGTTGATAAGAAAATTAGGCAGCCAATTGTTATCGCGCAAAACCCGCTCCCCAGCCGTAGTAGTAAGAAAGCTTACATCCACCCTTCTTAATTGAGAAAGCAAGCGACCCACTTCCAAAGCCCGTTTATCCGCCCCGCCAATCGGCATGCCGCTCGAAAAACCCAGACCATTTAAGATATATAGAAGGCGCATGGCTTAATTATATACGAGTGGGCTGTTCTAATTCTTCGCCATTCTCAACAACCCTTCTTCAAAGATACTCATCCATTTTTCCAAGTTGTAGTCATTACTAACTAAATAAAATCCCCGTTCGCGAAAGCGATTCCGCAAGGAAGGACTCTTATAAAGGTTGATTATTTCCCTAGCAAAGCCAGAAACATCCATCGGATCCAAAAGAATTCCAGCATCCCTCACTACTTCTGGCACGGCACCAGCAGTAGTGGAAATAATGGGCAGTCCGCTAGCCATTGCCTCAATATAAACAATACCAAAACCCTCGTACAGAGTGGGTAAAACATAGATATCACCGGAGCGGTAATAAGCAGGTAAATCCGCCTCTGCCACCCGACCAGCAAACTTTACATAATCTCCCAAGGATAATTGAGCAGCCAAATCATGCAGAAGATCACTTTCAACCCCTTCGCCCACCAACAAATATTTAATATTTGATTCCTGTTTGGCGGTAATAGCCGCCGCTTTAATCAAAGTAGAAATATTCTTCCTCGGCTCGAGCCGGCAAACCGATAACACCACAAAATCATCAACAGAAAAGAATTGGTTTTTAAAATTACTGCCTTGAGAAGAGAATCGCTTGGTAGAAGCGCCGTGCCAACGGACAATTGGACGATAGCCGAAATTCTTTTGGCATTTTTCTACCACATCGCGCGAGCAAGCGAATTGAATGTTAGAAAACTTAGCCAGACTTGCCTCCATAGTAGTGTAACCCTCCAAAGAAAAGGAAATTGGAATATTAAACAAAGCCCTAACAACCCAAGCTGCCAAAAATTCAGTGGAGAAATGCACTGACATCACTTGAGGACGGAACTTTTTAACAGAATGTAACCAGACAATTTTAAGAAGAAGCCGCAGCGCATACCAGCCAGTGTAGAAATAAAGGCGCGGATCGTACATGGAAGCGTAAGAAAATTTGGACTCACCCCAACCCAAAGGCAGGTAATAAATAGCAATATTTGAGTTGCTGATAATAGCTTGTGGAAGCGCGTCTCCTCTAACAGTAATCAAAGAAACTTGATGGCCTTTGTCAGCTAAGAATAATATTGAATTTTTAACGTTGGTTTCGGTGCCGCCTTCGTGCAAACCCACCCAGCGATGAAGAAAAAGGATGCGCATAAACTATTTTTAAACTGAAGCCAAAACCTCCTGATATACATCAAATACTCCAGCAGAACATTTCTCCCAAGTAAACTCTTTTACCCTCTCTAGCTGCGCTGTAACTAATCGGAAACACAAGTCGTTATCGCGAAAAATGGAGCTAATTTTACTAGTCAGCTCTTGGAAATCAGTAGCTAAAAAGGTAAGGGAGGCGGACCCAACTACCTCCACCATAGGATCGTGATTAGAAGTAACTACAGGTGTTCCACAAGCCATCGCTTCAACTAAAGGAAAACCAAAGCCTTCGTCCAGAGAAGGCAACACCAAAACATCGGCTGCCTGGTAATACAGAGGTAATTTTTCTTCAGGCACATTGGAATAATAAAAAACCCTGTCATTTAAACGCATCTTATTAATTAAAAAGTCAATTTCTTTCGTCTTTTCCCCAATACGCACTAAAATAATGTCTTGACCGCGATCAACCAGAGTTTTAAGCGCTTCAAGCAACACTGGAATATTTTTTCTCGCAGTTTCCGCGCCAACATGCAAAATTATTTTTTTATCTTGAGGAAGACTGGTTTCGTGACGGGCTTTATTTTTATCACCTGGCTTAAAGACAGACTGATCAACACCATTATAGACGACCGAAACTTTGGAAGGTTCGACTTCAAAACGGTCAATTATTTCCCTTTTTGACCGCTCACTTACTGTCAAAATTCTGTTTGCCCGCGCGGCCCAATTAAGGCTGCGGCGGAGCAGAGCGTTATAAACAGAGGAAAAAAGGGAACTAGCCATCTGATCAGCATATTTAAACTGCAAAACATCGTGAATAGTAACAACCGAAGGCTTAAGAAAAGGTACAAAATGGCCAAGCATATGGCTTGTAATGTGGTAGAGATCGTAATTTTTTGGGACACGGAGAGGATCAATAAAATATATAGCTAAGCGGCTCCCCCACTCGTTCTCTTTGTAGGCTTTTTTATGCAAAAATTTTACCCCTTGATTCTGCGGCCAATTAAACTCCTGCCTGTCCATCACATGGGTGCAAAAAAGATCCGCTTTCAACTTCTCCGGCGAATAAGATTTAAATTCTTTCCAAAGCTGGTAGGGGTAACGGCCGGTACCGCTGTAGGGAGGAAAATTGTTGATTAGAGCAACTCTCATAACTATTTTATTTTAGCATAGGTGCGTAAATAGGGCGGGGGCCGCACGGCCCCCGCCCTATTTAGTTCAAAATCGTCAGGACAATCTATTCGTCTTCCCAGTCATCATCACCCCAATCCTCGTCATCAAGATCAATATCTTTATCGTCATCATCTAAATCTAAATCATCATCTAGATCCTCTTCTCCATCTTTTTTCTTCTTGGGTACCTTAATCTCGTCACCATCATCATCAAGAATGCGTTCACCATCCTCATCTAAAGCAAAACCTTCCTCATCCACATCAAAGTATTCGTACTCAACATCCTTAATTTTGATTACCTTAACAACCTTCTTATCCTCGTCCATGACAATCACCTCCTTTTAATAAAGCCATGGGCTAATAAATAACTAAAAACAATGGCTAATAATTAACGCAAAGATAAAATAAACGCAACCGGCAATTTACAGATTATCAATGAAAATTTTGGTAAAGCAAGTAGTAAATTTATTGATCTTTATAAACAAATTTTTCCCAAAAAACCTTTGGGGAAGGCTTAAACGATTTTGCCCCGGATATTAAGAGAAAAATAATCAACAAACCCCAACTAAAAGAAGCGACTAACACTGAAAATCGCTTTCTATCTTTAAGATACGACATCTCTGATGATTCTGGGGGAGCGCCAGAAATAACAGGATCAATTAAATCAGGCTCAAAAGCTTTATTACGATAGATAATAAACTCATCGGTACTTAATGTTTTCTCCAAATCGTGTTGGGAATTCATAATCCGTTCATACTGAAAAGAAGGGCCTAAAAGCCAGGGTGTTTGGTAATCAAATCTAAAGAAAGCCGGTTCATTAGAACTCTGACCAGTTAGGACAACCAGATATCTAACCCCGGCCGACGCTAAACGAGCCCCTAAAGACAAATCTTTTTCCGTCGCCAAGTTTTTGTAGTTACTGACCATAACGGCCAAATATTCGTCATTAGAATAAGCACCGTAATTGATTGGCACTCCATAAACATAAGAGTCCAGCCAGTAGAGTTTGACTTCGGCATTCTCATGGTCCCACGGCAAATAAAGGGCGCGAAAAAATCCCTCTTCCTGGTGCTTTTGCGTAATAAACTGTGACAGTTGATAGTAACGGGAGCTAACGACCATGCTGCTACCGCGATTGTAATCAAGGGTGTAAGTACCGGAAAAAACCGGATGGTAGTAAAAAAATAAACCGCCCAAAAGAGCGCCCAAACAACCACCCAAAATAAGCTTAAACCATTCCCAACTTTTACCGTGCAACGGCATTGCTAGTCTCTCTAGAACACTATGCAAACCAAGAAAAACTAAGGGGGCGTAGAAAAAACTTACCAATAGATTCAACCTAGCCGGATTACGCAAACGAAAAAGCACTGGAAAAGCTCGGTGCCAAGGGAGCGCTTCCCTAATGCGAGTAAAATCAACAAACCAAACAACAAAAACCGCTGATAAAGTGGCGACTAGCAAAACAGCTAAACGGCGGCCCCGCCAGTTTTTGGCAAAAAGCCAAGGCAAAAAAGCCATAATCGGCAAAGCAAACCCCGCTCTAGCCCACAATACCCCACTCTTAAACAGCTGATGATAAGCACCGCCCCCTTGGCGCAAAGTATCTCCCATCGTCCAATAACGGTAAGTGTCATTAACATTGCGAATCAGGAATTCCAAAACTTCCGGTCTCAAAGACTGGCCGCCCGACAAAAAAGGCAGCGCCGTACTCAAAAAATAATAACTGTAAAACCAAGTTAGGGGTAAAGCCAAGGCAAAAGCGGCGCCAAAAACAACACTAGCAACTACTATCCCTACTATAAAACGGCTCCAGCAGAAATGGCGATCCTCCCCAAGATCATCTTCAGAATGGCTGGCATGGCGCCAACCAGACCACAGAACAAACCAGGGAACAATCAATATAAGGTAAAGAATGATATGATCAGACAAAAGATAGCTAGCGGCAAAAAATAACACCAGCCAAAACCAATTGAACAGTGCCCGCTGACGGCTGACAATTTTAGCCATTAACACAACTATGACTGGCAAAAAGGCGTGAATGTACATATTACCCTCAAAGCCGCCGGTCATCTCGCCAATAGCAACCATGTTGAAGCCGTAGGCAAAAGAAGCTATTAACGCCGCCAATCTGACCAAATTTTCCTTAGAAAGAGATATAATTGGCTCGCCA
>PEYW01000043.1 GCA_002774225.1 candidate division WWE3 bacterium CG08_land_8_20_14_0_20_43_13
TTGGGATAATTTTAAAGCGGTATTTTTAAACTCTTTTCATCAAATGCTGTTTTTGGTAGTTCCGATTAGCGTAATGCTTGTTACTTTGCGTATTCCGGTAGTTAGATTGCTCTTTGGTGCCTCTCAATTTGACTGGCAAGCTACTTCCGCGACTGGTTATGTGCTGGCTTTTTTTTCTTTATCAATTTTTGCCCAAAGCACTGTTTACTTGTTAACCAGGGCATTTTACGCCTTGTGCGATACCAAGACCCCAGTAGTTATAGGTACGGCTACCGTTATACTTAATATTGGATTAAGTTATCTTACGACTCGGGTGTTAGGATGGGGAGTGTGGTCATTGGCTTTAGTTACTTCTATAAACGCTTTTATTGATTTTATTGTGTTATTGATTTTGTTATCTCGGCGGGTGGGTGGTTTTTCTCGCGAAGCTTTAATTAAGCCTTTGGTAAAAATTACCCTAGCCTCTTTGATTATGGGTATCTTCCTCTATATTCCCATGAAACTTTTGGATGTTTATATTTTTGACACGCGGCAGGTGATTAATTTAATTGTAGTGACCGGAATCGCTTCCCTGTGTGGTTTGTCTATTTATTTAGCTTTGGCTAAGGCTTTTGCTTTAAGGGAAGCGCGGACAGTTTGGGAGGTAGTTAAAGGCCTTCGTCATTGGCGGAGCTTGTTTAAAGAAGAGGATATTGCTCAGGTAAGTGCCAGTACAGTTTCTTCCAATCAAGATGGGGTTGACTGATCGTGATTATTTTTTCCATATTTGACACCAGGACGACTTCTTCTAATTGTTCACGAGCAAGTTTGGCGTAAGATTAAGTGGGGGAAAGGAAAGGTCTAGTATGGCGTAAGTACGGATGTACTTACGAATGTATACTCGTCCGCCCTTGGCCGCTCCCGCAAGCCATTACCCCATAGCATTTGCTTTTTTTGGATTTTCTGACATAATAAAGACACTTTGGCGAGATCAAAGAGCTTTTTGAATGAAGGAGAGATAATGAGCAAAGATCCGTACGATCTTGAGCAGATGGCAAAAAGGCTAGGAAAAGGCGGAAGCCAGGGGTCAAAAAGGAGTGTTCACCCCCTCGTAGTTAACCCTTATGATCTTGGTTATGTAGCCAGATTAAAGAGGTGGCTTAAAGGGAGATGGCCACATCGCCATTAGTTTTTATGATTGCGATTCTTGAAGATAGGGGGCCGGTTGTTTTTGGATGAAGGAGGGTTGAGATGAGTGTCTATTTTTTTGGAGAACTTGTTCCGGCTATTCGTTGCTTACTTGAGGCGGTAGCGAGGAAGCGGGGGTATTTAATTGGAGAAAAAGGTGGAATTGTCCTTATGACGACATACTCGTCAAATCTCCCGATGGCGCCGGAAGCCGTCAATTGTGGTTAGTGGTTGGTTGCACTTAGTTCCATTTCCATGGAAGCTGCTGTTTTACATGATTGGTTTACGGCAGGGGTAAACGATGTACATTATACCCCCTACTCTGAAGATGCCGCTCGGGCAATGTTCGCCGAGATTGAAAGTGATCTAAGTTGTCAAGTACCTATTTCTTTAGACAGTATGTCTCTCTGAACTGGATCGGCGGCATCTTTAGAATTGAGTGAATGCGTTTATTATTGTAATATTCAAAGAATTGATGTACTCTCGCCATGTTTTGACGATGTTCGCGGAAACATCCAAGACATGGCTTCTTTTTTCAAAATTGGTGTCTGTCTCCATGTGCCCTTACTTCTTTGTCATCGCCTTTTCCCTTAACTTTTTTGGCATTAGTTCAATGGCGCAGCGCAGAGCCGTACGGGGCATTATTTTTTTGTTTTTAATCACATATTCAAAAACTTCTTTTTGATGCAGGCGGCTTGCTTCTTTGAGCAGCCACCCGTAACCCTTTTGTACCATGTCATCTTGATCCGTTAGTAATATATCTGTAATAGTAAATGCCTCCTGTAAAAAATTTCCATTTTTAGCGGGAACGATCAGTGAGACAGCCGCCGCTCTTTTTAGCCAGCGATTTTTGTCCTTTGCCCAATTGGTTATTTTACTAATTAAACTGGGATATTTTTGGAGCAGTGTTCCGACAGTATGGTTGCAAAAGCCATCGCAAGCTGCCCAATTAGAAATGTATTTTCTGACCCAACTTTCAAATATTTCTAAATCTTCTGGTTCAAATTTGTCCTTGAGGTGGGGGAGCCAGTTGGAAACAATAAATCCTTCTTCACAAAGATTGCTTTGATAGAGTTTTTCGCATAAGCCAAAAATTTCCTCTTTGCTTAAATCCTTGACCTCCTGCCAGTATTTTTTGGCGATCTTTCCCACGACAGCCGATTTTACTCCATAACAATTTACTTCTTCCTTAAAGAATCTTTGAAAGCTAGCTTTTGTTTCTTCATTGGCGTTTTTCTTAAGCTCTGCCTTTATTTGTCCTATCACTTCTTTTGATATGATTGAGTTATACATCAAAATGTGTTTCTAACTGGTTATTCTGTTTGATTTTGGCTTGTTGAGATACTAATACTATTGATTGTTATTGTTTCCTTTGGTTTATCACTCTGGTCAGTGGGAACAGCGGCGATTGCGTCCACTGTTTCCATTCCTTCCAGTACGCGGCCAAAAATAGTGTAGTTACGCGGTAAAGGATAATCTTGGTGCATAATGAAAAATTGACTGCCATTGGTATTCGGTCCAGCATTAGCCATCGCCAGTGTTCCTCGTACATATCCTTGCTGATAGGACTGCGTTTCTGGATGCAGTTCATCTTCAAATGTGTATCCCGGGCCGCCCCGTCCGGTACCGGTTGGATCTCCGCCCTGGATCATGAAACCGGAGATAACGCGATGAAAAATTACGCCGTCGTAAAAGCCTTCTTGAGCGAGCTTAACAAAATTTCCCACCGTTTTTGGCGCATCGCTGCTAAATAGTTCAATGGTAATATTGCCTTTGCTCGTTTCTATTGTCACTTTTATGTTATCGCCATAAAGTGTGTTGGCATCGGTTGGTGTTGTTTCTTGATTCTGTGGGTTTTTCATTTGATTGCTTTCTTCTAGATTTAAATTAGCGCCATTGCTTGTTTCGCTTCCTTTTTTGGTTCTGGTTACGGCAAAAGCAATTGTTCCTATTATTATAACCAAAACCACAATTAAAATAATTATGTTGGATTTTTTACTCATAAAATACTACATTAATTTACTATCAACTATTGATGTGACACTTCTGCGCCGCACCGTTTATTCTGGATGACGGGTGCCAGAGACCATCACCTCTACGACGGCCCTCCGGAGGCCCTCCAGAGGCGGGTAAACGGGTAAATGGCAGGTACCTTACATGTCTCTCCTATTGATATAACACAATCTCGGTGCGCTTGCCTTATCTGAATGGCGGACATGAATGTCCCCACCAACGGGCGGGCACGGCGCCCTACGCGATTATCTGAGAATTGCTGGTGTGATTGATTCACCCCGTTAGAGAAGGATATGGTACTACAATCTAGTAAGTGGACAGCCGACCTGATCTCTAACGGGGTAAACATAATGTCAATATTCGGTAGTTACGCCATCAAACTCCGGACCATCGGCTTCTGCTTCTTCTTTGGTAGCCCGAATTACGCCGTCTTGATGGTGAGCTGGTGAGTAGATGGTATAAAGCTTCAACTCCTCCAAGTTAGAAGTGTTAATAATGTTATGTTGTGCTCCAGCCGGTACAACTATCGCTATCCCATCGCCAATAGTGTATTCATTACCGTCGATAACGCATTTGCCTTGGCCTGATTCAAAGCGAAAGAATTGATCGTTTTCCTCGTGAGTTTCCATGCCGATCTCTTCTCCTGGTTTAAGACTCATTAGAACGAGTTGACTGTGTTTTCCTGTGTACAGCACCTTACGAAAATTGTTGTTTTCCAAAGTGGCTTGCTCAATGTTGGCGTTGAATCCTTTCATAAAATTTTCTTAAAAATAAATGATGATGATAAGTTTATCACGAAGTGCTGATTGAAGGTAGCATCTTAATATGCCTATTTGTTTTTCTGGGAACCTTTAAATATCCAAAGCGGCTCTATTTTTCCTTAACCACCTCCGTTGTTCTTTATAATCTGGCAAGATAGTTTTAACTTTGTTCCAGAATCTTTGAGAGTGATTCTTTATTTCCAAATGGCAGAGCTCGTGAACCACCACATAATCAATTACGCTTTGTGGTGTTACTATCAGTCGCCAGCTGTAATTTATGTTCCCATTCGGCCCGCACGAACCCAGGCGTTTTTTCGCGCCCGTAACTTTTACTGATCTGTATTTTAGTCCGGGCACTTCGGCAAAATATTCAGAGCGGCGGGTTAAAACAGTTAGCGCTTCCTGTTTGTACCATTTTATTAAATGCTCTTTTGGAGAGTCTAAGTACCGCCGAGGAAAGTGTAAATAATCACTAAGTTTGATTTCTTTTTCTTCGGTGATCACAAGTGGGTAGGCTTTACCTAAAAATAGGTATTCTTCATCATCAACAAATTTCTTTACTCCCCTTTGAGCTATTCTGTTGAGCACGGCTTCCTTTTTTCTTAAAATCCAAGTTTCCTTCAGCTCCACAAAGTTGAAGATTTCTTCATCTAACATTCTCAACGGCGCGCGCACAATTAATTCTGCGTTTGAGCCTATTTCCAGTGCTAGGGTTTTTCTTTTTGATCTGATTAACTTATCAATTCTGTGCATTTGTGTTTTGTTAACAGCATAATTGTTTAATGATTTACTTTTTGTTAAACTTTGTTGTCTTACATAATCTTAGGAGAAATTTGCCTAAATAATAATGACCTATTGCCTATTTCTAAAACTATAGTATAATTAGACCTTATAATTAAAGAAGCAAACCTGCTCAATTTAGAAACATGTCCTGGCTAGTTGTGTAAAAGATAGTAAACCCCGTCCTCTTTCTTGTTTTTATCTTTCCCCTCTAATCAAAATTTGGCTCTATACTTGGGTAATTTCGCTTATTTTGTTGTTGGTAAAATTTAAAGTATGTATATAACAAACAGAGGTAAAAATTATAGTAATAATCAGAAGGGGCGGCCATACCACCGTAGAGGAAGCTCTGCCGTGCGTGTGAAGCGAGGTTTTAGAGCCTTTAATCCATCCGACATGGTTCGCGCTTTTGACAAATCTGCTTCCAACGAAGTAGTAGCAGTGACTCATTCTTTTGAAGATTTTGGTCTTGGAAAGGAACTACTGCAAAATATTGCCAGTAAAAAATATGTAACTCCTACTCCTATTCAGGATCGGGTGATTCCTCTTGTTCTTGCTGGCCGTGATGTGATAGGAATTGCTAACACCGGCACCGGTAAAACGGCGGCTTTTTTGATTCCTCTTATAAAAAAGATTTTTAATAATCGGGCCGAGCGAGTTTTGATTATTTCTCCCACTCGTGAATTAGCCAACCAGATTTCCAGCGAGATTATTTCTTTATCCAGAGGAATGGGTATTAGGGTGGTATCTTGTATTGGCGGAACGAGTATTCGTCAGCAGAAAAATGATCTTAGAGGAGCATACAATTTTGTGGTTGGCACGCCGGGCAGAATAAACGATATGGCTAAATCTAATCACCTTGATTTGAGTGTTATGCAAACGGTGGTTCTTGATGAGGCGGATCATATGGTGGATATTGGGTTTATTCATGACATTAGATTGATTATTTCTCTTCTTTCTCCTGTTCGCCAATCCCTTTTCTTTTCCGCTACTATTGACGGTGAGGTTAAAAACATTATTGGTACTTTTGTTAAAGACCCGGCGACTGTCTCGGTTAAAACGAAGGAAGTTTTAAGTTATATAAAACAGGAGATTGTTAAGGTTAACTCCGGTAAAAATAAAATTGATCAGCTTCACGAAATACTAATTCGTGAGGAATTTAAAAAAGTTTTGATTTTTGGTAGAACCAAGTATGGGGTGCAAAAACTTTCCGATGAGTTGGTAAGACGCGGTTTTAGGGCGGATGCGATTCATGGTAATAAACGGCAAAGCCAGCGGACCCGTACTTTAGATAGATTTCGTCGGAACGATATTAAAATACTTTTAGCTACCGATGTCGCCTCAAGAGGTTTGGATATTTCCAATGTTAGCCATGTTATTAACTACGATTTGCCGGAATCCCGTGATGCTTATATTCACCGAATCGGTAGAACCGGGCGGGCGAATAAAACCGGTGTGGCTTTGACTTTTGTGGATTAGGTTAAAGCACAGTTCGCTTTAAACGGTAAATATATAAGGCGCTGCTAAAACAAAGCATTGCCATAATAACAAATAATGTTTGAAAACCAAATAATGTCACGAGGCCGCCGCCGATTATGGCTCCAATGGCGGTGGTGAAATAATTCATTGATTCCCATGCTCCCCATTGTGTACCTGATTTATGCCCGTCAAGGTGCTTGGAATACACCGCGTCAAAAGCTGGCGAATAAATTGCTTCACCAAGGCCAATTATAGCCTGAACCATGAATAAGAAAATGATGGAATTTACCCAAAAGTACAGTAAAAAACCTATACCCATAATCGAATAGCCCAATACAACAATTAATTCGTTTTCTTTTACCTTGTCGCTGTATTTTCCAGAAACTAGTGTGGTTAAGCCAGCGGCCAAAGCAAATATTCCTCCGGCGATACTGGCATCCATTAAATCTCCGCCAACTTTTTCTACAAAAAGGGCGTAAATTGGGCCTAACATAGCGGCGGTCATTAGTATCATCGCGTTAGTAGAGAGTAGAATTCGCAATGCTTTGTTGAAAAATAATTGTTTCATTAATATAAATGATGAAGGATATTCTG
>PEYW01000002.1 GCA_002774225.1 candidate division WWE3 bacterium CG08_land_8_20_14_0_20_43_13
TCTTCGCACCCGCCTGCCGGCCGTGTCTGCCGCCAGGCAGGCGAGGCAGGCACTTTCCTGCCCGTCCGGCAGGCGGGAGTTCGCGATAATATTAGACATCGCAGTTTAAAAGTATGTAGTTTGTCATTCCGAATTGACAAAATTCCATAGGTTTAAATGTCGTTCTCTACAGATGTACTTACGAATGTGTATTCGTCCGCTCACGGTGGGTATGAGCGTCGGGACGAGGAATTTCCATGGGATTCTTCAGAACGACAAGGGAATGGGATTCTTCACCCCGCCAAGGCGGGGTTCAGAATGACAAGAAGACCATTCGTCATTCTGACCCTGAACAAAGTGAAGGGGAAGAATCTTCTTCAAATGGGATCCTTCGTCCCGCCGAAGGTGAATTCATGATGACGGATCGTGTCTCGAGACGATGGTGGGAGGTGGCAAGCAACTATTGACATTTATCTCATAATGTGCTATAGTTACATAAAAGGACAGGAGAAAGACAGAAAGCCTGCCGCTTATGTATTTTTAGTCGTAGAAATGGAGAGGAAAAGTGAAGAAACCAAGTAAAAGACTACTTATCACAAACACAAGAGTTGTAGCCAGAATTCTTGATAGGGTGGGCGTACCGTATCACCACATCGAAAGTGGAGGCAGGAACAAAAGCGCAACTGTCATTATCGACCACAGCAAGTGTCCGATGACAAGTGTTGAGTGGGCAATTGCTGAAGCCGATCGTCCACGATTCTGGGGATTTGTGATCCTCAATCTAGAGATGACTACTGGAGAACATGCTACCCAAGTTGGCTTTGACGTTTGGGCGGTGAGTAGGTGGGAGCAGTTCTGCGCCAACTGGCTAGGTATTACACCGAAACAGCTTCAGTCCTAAGGTTAGGATAGTGTACGAGTCAGTTACCAGTGCTACGCTGGTATCTGGCTCGTTTTTTTTGTTCCAAGGGTGTTTCATTCTAGGGTAGCTAGGTTATTACTACGATTCAAAACGGTTTTTTCCTTTTCCTGTTCATCTCCTTTTGCTGTTGAAAAGTATAAATTGGCAAATTGGGTGGGGGAGTACCGCGGGCAGCCGTTGTCCAATCGCACACATATAAACTGCTGGTACTGCCAATGCTTTGGGCGCCGTGATAGTGGTTAAAATCGCTAAACTTTTCTTTAATCAATAATCCCTTCTCGTTAACTATTTTTTGGATTATCAGTTCTTTTTCTCGGGCGCGGTTACTGCCGCCGCAACAAAAGTAAATCCGTGAAAGCGGGCTTTTTTTTAGCAAAAATAACGCGGAATTTAGGAACAGAGATATTCCGGCGGGGGTGTATGGCGGGTCGGTAAATACTGTATCGTACTGCCGCGCCAATTCTGGTGGTAACTTGTCTCTTAAATCCAGTTTGATTGTTTCTATCCCCAAATTAAGATTCTGGCTGGTTTCCTCGATTAACTCAATTATGTCCCCATCAACTTCTAATACTGTAATTTTTTCCGCCGTGCCGGTTAGAGCACAGGCGACCGAAGTGAGATCGTCATCGCCAAGCAAGGCGATTTTTCTTCCATCAAGATCGCCGTTGCGGCTGATCGTTAGCGCCCTTTTTGCCGTAGTTTGGTCGGTGGCGTAAAATTGGTCGTATTGACGCTTGGGTAATGGTTTTTTGTTCCGCAACGAAGCAAAAAGGGCGCATATTTTTTCTTCCAAATATTGGCTATTTTCTTTTGAACTCTTCGCCAATAACTTGTGTATTTCTTGCTGCCACTCCGGCCTAAATTGCGCTGATTGACCTAGCGGTTCAAGATATTCTTTTAGTTCTTCCAATATTTTGTTTATAGTTGCCTTTGGTATTCCGGCGGCTCTAATCAGTTTGTTTTTGTCTTTAATTTCCTTCCGGTCAATAACAGCTAGAAAATCTAGGAGTTGAGTCTCTCTCAACTCAACTTTTTGGGCGATATTATTCAAATCTTCTTTTAGGTTTTTTTGTTCCATATTCAGTCATCAATAATTTTTATTTTAATTTGATCGGTTTTAAAATTTTTGATTAAAGAATTTTTTAAGATGTTCACATTCGTGGCACCAGAGCAGGTAACCAGATCTAGGTGGGCAAATTTAGATTCCGGCCAAGTATGGACTGCCAGATGAGATTCGCCTAGAATGAAAACCAGCGAAACTCCGGTTGGGTTGAATTGGTGGCTGACCCTTTTAACAATAGAAAGTCCGGTTTCTTGGCAAACCTTGGTCAACGCCTCTTCTAGCAGCTCCGGACAGTTTAAAAAACTTGAATCAGCGTTTTCTATACGGGCGGCAATGTGGTTAATAAAAACATCTTTTGCTTTTTTGTTCATAAAGTGGTAGTATTTTACCATACTTATCGGTTTACTGTCTTGTAGTTTCTTGATTTACATACGCATTTAGTGTTGATTGACACCTTCCCTCCGATCAAAGTATAATATAAAAGTATTCGGTAGTATCGGCAAAAAACACACAAGGCTGTTTCCATTCACAACTACTTAAAACCATCGGGAGAGGTTTTTTTGTTTGCTATTTGCCATGGTTAAATATTTATTTTTTTATCCTTTCGTTTGATCTGAAGGGGGATTTTACTTACAGGTTAGGCGGATGGTGTTTTGTTTGGTATGGCAGTCTTAAAGAAAACTGTCAAAGCTAGTTTAAAAGAGTTAGTGTGCCTCACGCAAGAGGGTCTTGAGAAAGTTAAGCAAGAACTTGACCAGTTGATTAACATAGACCGCCCCGCTGTTTTACAAAAGATCATGTATGCCCGCGATCAGGGCGACATAACCGACAACTCGGAGTACGAGTCGGCTCGGGAGGATCAGGCCTTTATTGAGGGCCGCATTATGGAATTGGAAAATATTATAAAGCGGGTGCGTGTGGTTGAGGCAGACAGTGATCATGGCAAAGTAACAGTAGTGGAATTAGGAACCACTGTTACGGTGGTGATCGACGATAAAGATGAGCAGATCTTTACTATTGTTGGATCAGCCGAAGTGGATCCTCTGGAAGGAAAAATTTCCCACGAGTCGCCGGTTGGCAAAGCCTTACTGGGTCTTAAAGCGGGCGATATTGTAGAGGTAACCACTCCTCAAGCAAAGCTTGTCTACAAGATCAAAAAGATTAGCTAGAGTTTGACATTCAATTAATTTTGTAAAAGCGCCCACCTATGGCGGGTGCTTTTTGTTATAATCTTTTTATTATGTCTGAACAACAATCTTTAGAACAAATTAGGCAAATTAGAATAGACAAGCTTACTAAGATTCGCGCTCTTGGCGTTGATCCTTACCCGCCTCGATTGGATCAGGAAAGGGTGTTGATCTCTTTCGCCCGTCAGTTGAGCGAAGGAACTGTTGTTTTTGTGGCCGGTCGGGTTAGCGCCCAGCGCGGTCACGGGGGAATTAGTTTTTGGGATTTGCAGGATGACTCGGGCAAGATTCAGTTATGTTTTAAAATAGGCGAGCTGGAAGAGTCGGTTCGGGAACTTATCAATCTAATTGATTTGGGCGATATCGTTGGTATTTCTGGAAAAATATTCACCACTAAGGCGGGAGAACTCTCTGTTCAAGTTTCTCAAACGCAGCTTTTAACCAAGGCTCTCCGCCCGTTTCCCTGTTCTTACTACGGACTTGAAGACAAGGAGGAGTGTTGCCGCCGGCGTTATTTGGATTTGATGGTAAATCAGGATAGCAAAAAAGTTTTTGTCACTCGTTCGTTGATTATTCGCTATTTGAGGGAATTTCTTGACGAGCGCGGTTACTTGGAAGTGGAAACTCCGGTTTTGCAGCCTCTTTACGGGGGCGGTTTGGCTAAGCCGTTCAAAACTTACCATAATGCTTTGGGATTGCCTTTGTACTTGCGCATATCCACGGAACTTTATTTAAAAAGGCTTATTGTTGGTGGCTTTGAGAAGGTTTACGAAATCGGCCGTGTTTTTCGTAATGAGGGAGTTGATCGCCGCCACAATCCGGAATTTACTATTCTGGAAACAATGCAAGCCTATATTTCCTATCAGGAAAACATGATATTGTTGGAACAAATGGTTGAATTTGTCGTTAATAAAATTACCGGCAGTACCAAAGTAGACTTTCAAGGTCAGGTTTTGGATTTTGCCACTCCTTGGGCGCGTTTTACTATGGTGGAATCAGTAAAAAATATTGCTGGTATTGATTTTATGGAACTGCCTTTAGAACAAGCTATCAATGAGGCGGAGAAATTAGGGGTCATACTTGACGCTCATCGCCGTTCTAGTGTTGGTTTGGTCTTGGCAAGTGTTTTTGAAGATAAAGTTGAGCCTACTTTGATTCAGCCGACTTTTATTTATCAGTTTCCGGTGGAAACTTCGCCTTTGGCTAAAAAATGTCCTCAAGACGGACGGTTTGTGGAAAGATTTGAGCATTTTGTTATTGGCGGCGAGGCTTCTAATAATTACAGTGAGCTGAACGATCCTTTGGAAATTTCCAGCCGTTTTGAAGATGAGCGTAAAAAAGAGCGGCTTGGTGATGAGGAAGCGCATCAAAGCGATCAAGATTTTGTGGAAGCTTTGGAATATGGAATGCCTCCCACTAGCGGTCTTGGTCCTGGCATTGACCGTTTGGTGATGGTATTAACCAATACGCCCAACATTCGCGATGTAATTCTGTTCCCGGCCATGAGGCCGAAAGTTGAATGTGATCAGTCAGAGGCCTAGAATTTTATGATATCAAAAGATCAGGCTTTAACGGAATTGCATGTTAATCTTTCTAATAAAAATTTAATAAAGCATTGTTTGGCAACAGAGGCAGTGATGGGTGGATTGTATGATCTTTTGACTGGCAGTAAAGGTCGCGCTTACACCCAAACGCGTGAAGAATGGTCTTTAGCTGGTTTACTTCACGATTTGGATTACGAGCAGGTTGCCAAAGACGAATATAAAAACCACGGTTTAGTAGCGGCCGATCAGCTTGGAGATCTTATCACCTTGGATATGCGCAACGCTATTGCCTCTCACGGTTGTGAATTTACTGGAGTATTGCCAAAATCTGATTTTGATTTTTGTCTGCGGTCGGGAGAAACACTAACCGGACTGGTAGTAGCTAGCGCCTTAGTTCTCCCCTCTAAAAAGTTGGCGGAACTAACCGTGGGGAGTATCTTGAATCGCTTTAAGGAAAAATCTTTTGCCAAAGGGGCGAGCAGGGAGGTAATTATGGAATGCTTGAGCATTAATTTGGAATTGGAAGAATTGATCCGTGTTAGTTTGGAAGCGATGCAGTCTATAGCGTCAGAACTTGGATTGTGATACAAATTAAAAATATTAGATATTTCAATTTTTATGCTAGATTTAAAGTTTGTTCGTGAAAATAAAGAATTGGTGGAGAATCTTTGCGCTAGGCGTGGGTCGCCGGCAAAAATATCCGAAATACTTGAACTGGATGCAAACCGTTTGGTAATGCTGAAGAAGTGCGAGATCTTGCGTGCTGAACGCAATCAATTAACTCTCGGGGCTAAGGGAGGCAAACCGAGCGATTCGGACTTGGAAAGAGGTAAAGAATTAAAAATAGAGCTTTCTGCTCTGGAGCAGGAACTAGGTTTATTGGAGAGGCATATTAAGGAGAAATTGCTTTGGCTTCCCAATCTTTTAGCCGATGATGTTCCGGAGGGTACTGGCGGGGAGGATAATGTTGAGTTTAAGAAATGGGGTTCTTTACCGGAATTTAGCTTTTCTGTTAAAGATCATCAGGAACTGGGAGAAAATCTAGACATTATTGATTTGGCTCGCGCCGCCAAAGTGGCCGGCAGCCGTTACTACTATCTAAAAGGTGATGGGGCGTTGTTAACATGGGCGCTGCATTTTTGGGCAACTAAAGTTCTTGTTTCTCGTGGTTTTACGCCGTTTTTTACGCCGGGTGTTGCCAAGGAAAACACTTTGTTTGGTACTGGGTATCTGCCGTTTAACGATGTTTCGATGTATAAAATAGAGGATGAGAATTATAGTTTGATTGGTACTTCGGAGCAAACTCTAATCGGCTATCACGCGGATGAAGTATTGGATCTTTCTTCTGGCCCACTAAAATACACGGCTTTCTCTCCCTGTTTTAGAAAAGAATCCGGTTCTTACGGCAAGGATACCCGCGGCATTTTTCGTGTCCATCAGTTTCACAAAGTGGAGCAGGTAATTTTTTGCCTGCCGCAGGATTCTCCGCGGTATTACGAGGAATGCCTGGCAAATGAGGAATACTTTCTTCAGCAGCTGGAGATTCCTTACCGAGTAGTTAAGGCTTGTGTGGGTGATATGGGTTTTCCCGGTTACAAAAAATATGATATTGAAGCTTGGTTTCCCGCCCAAGATCGCTATAGAGAAGTAACCTCCAATACAAACTTAACTGATTTTCAAGCCCGCCGTCTTAATATTCGCGCCAAGATTAAAGATGACTTAGTCTACGCGCATACAATTTCCGCTACTGGCGTAACCGACCGTTTTATAGCGGCGATTTTGGAAAATTACCAGCAAGAAGATGGCAGTATCACTATTCCAAAGGTATTGCGTGATTTTGTTGGTAAGGATTTAATTGCCCATGCGACAACTGCTAACTAGAATAAAAACTTCCTTTTCGTCCCCTTCCCAGCCGCAGTTGCTGTACCGTTCTTTTTCAAAAGAAAGTGGTCAA